>JBBSIW010000347.1:0-2848 GCA_038231895.1 Solirubrobacterales bacterium
GGTAGGAGCGACGGCTTCGGTTGGCCCCAGCGCGACGGTTTGAAGTGGCCCCACCTCGCGCTGGTTGGTGTTGTGGTCGGAGTGTGCCTGATGTGTCGGCCGGAGGTCGCGTGGAGGGGTCGCCCGGAGGGCGGGCCCGGGGCGCGATCTCCGGCCGGGCGCGTCAGCTCGGGGCCGGGGTCAGGTGCTTTTCTTGGTCGTGCGGGTGAGGCCGTGGCGGAAGCGCCAGGATTCGTTGCCGGTGTCGATGATGTGAGCGCGGTGGGTGAGGCGGTCGACGACGGCCTTGGCCAGCCGGGCGTCGGGGAAGACCTTGGTCCACTCACCGAAGGGCAGGTTGGTGGTGACGATCAGCGATCCTCGTTCGTGGCGTTCGGAGAGCACTTGGAAGACGAGCTCGGCGGCGCCGTCGGGCAGGGCGAGGTAGCCGAGTTCGTCGAGGACGACGAGTTCGGTGCGGGCGTAGCGGCCGACGACGCGGGCGAGCTCGCGGCGGCTTTCGGCTTCTTGGAGCTCGTTGGCGAGCGCGGCCAGCGTGGTGAAGCGGACGCGGCGTCCTTGTTGGCAGGCGCAGATCCCGAGCGCGGTCGCGAGGTGCGTCTTGCCGGTCCCGGAGTCGCCGATGAGGATGATCGACTCGCGGTCGGAGATCCACGACCCCTCGGCGAGCGCGGCGATCGTGGCTTGCGGGATGTTGGGGTTGTCTTGAAAGCGGAACTCGTCGAGGCGCTTGAGTGCGGGGAACCGCGCATCTAAGAGCCGCCGGCGTTCGCGGCGCTCGGCGCGTTCGGCGGTTTCCGCTTCGAGCAGCGCGGCGAGGTAGGCGGTCGGGGTCTGCTGCTCGCGGGTGGCTTCGGCCGCCAGCGTGCGGAAGCGGCGCTTGACGGTCGGCAGCTTGAGCTCGGTGGCGTGCGCCTCGATCAACGCGTCCATCGCCGCCGACTGCGCGTTCTTGGGCGCACTCATGAGCCCACCGGCTTGCGCTGGCGGTCGGCGTGCTCGGCGAGTGCGAGCAGCTCGAAAGCCAGATCGCGCGCCTGGCCGGCCAGCATCGCGACCGCGGCCGGCGGCCGGGCGTGTCCGCCCGGGGTGTCGCTGAGCAGGATGCAGACGTCTTGCAGACGCCCGCCGCCGGTGAGCGGGTCGGACTGCTCGGGGTCCAGCCACGCGCGGACGTGGCGGTAGTAGTGGGCGCTCATCAGCGGCCGCCGATCAGCGCGTCGTAGCCGGCCAGATCAGGCTCGGGTCGGTCGTGGGCGGCCAGCCGCGCGGACAGCCCGTCCAGCGGCCGGGCGGCCCGGGCGGGCGTCGCGGCCCGCCGGGCGAGGACCGCGACCGCGCGCCCGTCGATCGCCCCGGCCGTCAGCGCGCCGCGGACGGCCAGCGCGACGGTGGCGGGCCCGTGCTCCCGGGCGAGCATCAACACGTCGATCATCTGCCGCGCCGCCTCCGAAGCGTCGTAACGGGCGGCCAGCGCCTGCCAGAGCTCATCGAAACACTCCGGCCACGCGCCGCGCTCGCGTTCCTGGGCCAACGCGAGTGACCGGGCCAAGCCGCCGGGCTTGCGCGACAGCAACTCAAGGTAGTGATCGAGCACCGCCCGGGTGCCCGAGCGGCCATGCAGCCGCTCGTGGCGGGCGACCTGCCGGCCCTGATGGCAGACGACGATCTCGTTGGCGCCGACCCGGACGCTGACCCGCAGGCCGGCCAGCGCGACCGGCACCGAGTACCGGTTCTGACGGACGGTGATGAGCGCCTTGGCGTCAACGCGGACCGACGCGACCTCCGTCGCATCGAAGCGCTCGCCCGGCAGCGCCCGCAACGTGGGGCGCTCGAGCGCGTGCTGCTCGCAGACCGTGCCGGGCCGCCCCGCGATCCGGCGCTGCAGGTCGCGCTCGCAGGCATCGAGCAGCAGCGCGTTGAGCTGCGCAATCGACCCGACGCTCGGAACGGGAACGAGATGATTGCGGCGCAGCCGCCCGACCTCGCCCTCCACGCCGCCCTTCTCATGCGCGCCCGCGATGCCGGGCGTCGTGAAGATCGAGTCATAGAGGTAGTGCGAACGCAACGCCACGAAGCGGTCGGACTCCACCCGCCGGCGACCCTTAAGGACCTGCTTGACCGCCGAGGTGAGGTTGTCGTAGCGGACCTCGCAGAACACGCCGTCAAACCAGCCAAACGCGTGCACGTGACCCTCCAAGAACGCCTGCTGAGTCTCCACCGGCGAGGCCATCGAGAACGCCGCCCCCGAAAAGCACGAGCGCATGAAGAACAAGTGCACCCGCGTCCGTGCACCCGCCAAGTCGACGTCAGCCTCGCCCCAATCGACCTCCGCCGTCCGCCCCGGCGCGTGGATCTGCGGAACGAACACCTCCGCCGGCCCCTGGCCCAGCTCACGCCGCCGGCGGCGGACGTGATCGCGGACCGTCGTCTCGGCGACCTCGACGCCATGCTCGTCGACCAACCTGCGCCACACGCGCTTGGCCGTGTGACGCTGCTTGCGCGGCGCCTCCAAGTCGGCCACCAGCCACTCGTCGATCAGCTCGCGATACCCGCCCAACCTCGACGCCGGCCGCCGCACCGCGGCTCGCTTGACCGGCGGCACCGACGAAGCGAGCGCCTGCCTGACCGCCCGACGATGCACCCCATGACGCACCGCCAACGCCCGGACCGACAGACCCTCCCGATCACGATCACGCCTGATCTGCTCGAACTGCTCCACTCTGGATCCCACTCTCTGCCAGCCCCCGATCCCCGCTCGAAGAGCGCAAGATCCTCAGCCGACCATCGGTCGAGGTGGGGCCAGTTCAGACCGTCGCAGTGGGGCCAGTTCAGACCGTCGTTCCTA
>JBBSIW010000348.1:0-2844 GCA_038231895.1 Solirubrobacterales bacterium
CCGGGCAGGCGCGCGACCACCCAGTCGTCGGAGTCGCCTCGCTGCTGCACCAGCCACCGGTATCTCGGCTGCTCAGCCTGACGTCGTCGGCAAAGCTCGCGTGCCTCGTCCTGGTTCATGGGAGGAATGGTACGCCCCCGTTGAGAGCGAGCGATATGAAAGCGAGCGCACGATGCTGCGCGTGGCTGGAGGGCATGGGCACCGGCGACCCGTAGGTGTGCTAACCGCCACGATGGGCACCCCGCCAGCATCTTCGGAACCGGAGGAGCACGGAGCGCCTCCGCCGGCCATGCGCGCCTCCGACTCGGAACGGGAGCGCGCGGTTTCAACGCTGTGCCAACGGTGCCGCAGAGGGTCGGCTGACGCTCGAGGAGCTCGCCGAGCGGGTCGAGCGCGCGCTCACCGCAACGACGCATGAGGAGCTCGAGGCCCTGACCGCCGACCTTCCTGCGTCCGCGCCCGAGTCGCCAGCACGGGCCCGCGGTACGCGCTGGGTGATCGGGATCATGGGCGGCGGAGATCGGAAGGGACGCTGGAGCCTGGGACGACGCTGCACCGTGGTGAACGTGATGGGCGGCGCCGACCTGGACCTCCGTGAGGCCCTCGTCGAGGGGACCGAGAGCGAGATCACCGTGGTCTCGGTGATGGGCGGCTCGAGGATCGTGGTGCCCGAAGGCGTCGAGGTCGCGCTGGGCGGCTTGGCGCTGATGGGTGGCAATGACCTCGACGTCAAGGGTCCCCCCGCTCGACCCGGGGCACCGGTCGTCCGCGTGCGGGCCTTCTCGCTTATGGGCGGCACCGCCGTGAGGACGCTCCCCTCCCGCGATCGGACTCACCGGAGGGCGTGAGCGAAGGGGAGCGCGAACGCACGGCTCACTCGTGAGGCGCGTAGCGGTGGTGCAGCATGAGGTCGTTGCCGTCCGGATCGGTGAAGAGCGCCATGTGACAGACGCCCGTGTCCACGGTCTCGCCGGCGAATACGACACCCTTGGCCTCCAGCTCGGCCCGAGCCGCCGCAACGTCGTCCACGTGCAGGGCAGGGTGGGCGTCCTTCTGGGGAGCGAACTCCATGCCGAACTGCGCCGGTTCCCAGATGCCGAGGCACGTCTCGCCCGCCCAGGCCTCGAAGCGCGAGTGCTCGTCCGGTCGCAGCCCCAGGGTTTCGATGTAGAAGGTACGTGAGCGCTCAGCGTCCTGCGACGGGACGCCGACGAAGTCGAGCTTGCTGATCATGGGCCTCTCCTGTGCCAGGCGAGCGGGCTCGCGGTGGTCGGGTAGGCGCCATGATGGCACCATGGTCGCCGGGCGCTCAATCCATGAGAGCGACGGGCTTCCTGCCGGTCAGCCTCCCGAGAAGCTCCATCAGCTCGTCGCGGTTGGGCACCGAGGCGAAGTACGCTTCGTCGGCCGCTTCGACGGCCACAATCGCCTCGACGGCGAGTCGCTCACCCTCCGGTGTCACCGTCAAGCGCCGAACGCGGGCGTCGACCTGGTCGAGCTCGCGAAGCAGGAGGCTGCGGCTCTCCAGCGTGCGGACGACCTGCGAGGTCATCATCCGGTCCGTCCCGGCATGATCGGCCAGCTCTCGCTGGCTCGGTCGCTGATTTCGCTGGGCGAGCCACCACGCTCCCGCGAGCAGCACGAACTGGACGTGGGTGAGTCCGAGCGGTCGCAGCGCCACGGCGATCGCCCGCTGCCATCGGAGGGTGGCGTGCCAGAGCAGGAAGCCCGGACTGTCCCACGCCGAGCGTCTGTCCGCTTCGCTCACGCTTGACTCGCGCTCCCGAGGGCGTGGCGAGTGAGCGACTCCATGGTCGCCGGCACGCCCTCCGTGATCTGTGGCCCCACCTGGGGGCCCATGTCATCGGCGGCCGGCCCGTCGATCTCCACGCGGTGGATGATGCGAGTCCCACCGCCATCGACAGGCGAGAGCCGATGGATGAAGCGCAGGACGGCGCCCGGCACTTCAGTTTCGTCGACGAAGCCCCGCGCGGGGGTGACCTCGACCATACGGAAGGGCAGCGGACCCTGTCCGGCCGCGGTCAGCACCCCCTCGGTTCCCGACTCGAAGGGCCCATCCAGCTCGACTGCCTCGATGCCCTCGTCCCAGGACGGCCACGTGCTGACGTCGCTGTATAGGCGCCAGACGGCCTCAGGGCTTGCCTTCGTATCGATGGTGCGTTCAAACTCCCACATGAGGGCCTCCTCGGAGTAGATTAGTAAGTGCGCAGATAGTATATACGCTTACTCTCCTTGTTGGCCGGAGGCCTGCTGTGGGCGGCCGTCGCTTCATCTCTTCTCGACCTCCCAGACGATCACCGCTGGCAGTCCCGCGAGGGCTGCCTCGAACGCCTCCTCGTGGTGGCCCTTGGCCCGCTCGCGCGCCCGCGCGGCGTGGGCTCGATCAGCCGGCGAACCACCAGCCCGGCCGCGGCGAACGCATCGACGCGGAGAGGGCCGCAAGGCGTTCACTGCCCACGTCGCCGAGCTTCGAGACATCGTCAGCGCGGAAGCGGACGCGCCGGCCAACCGGCCCTTACGAGGAAGCGATCGTTCGGCGCCCGCGCCACGCCCGCGGTTACGCGGGACCTGAGTGCCGACGCGGTCGGGAGCGCGGCCCGCTAGTCCTGGGTGCCGTCGTCGAACTGCGGCGGCGGCCCGGTGGTGTAGGAGCCGGTGAAGACCGTGATGCCCGGGTACGGGTTGACGATCAGCGGGTTGGTTCCGCGACGCTTGGGCTTCTTGGGGATGGCCGCCAGCTCGATCGACGTGTCCCCCGGCCGTACCTCGTACTCGGGCAGGTTGTCCTCGTCCACGGCATCGGGGTCGAGGCCTCCGAGCCAC
>JBBSIW010000349.1:0-2843 GCA_038231895.1 Solirubrobacterales bacterium
CTCGGTGCGATCACGTTCGTGGCGGGTCCGACGCGCCGCCGGTTCCGTACCGAGGATCTCGTCCTCGGCGAGGAGCTCGGCCGCACCGCGGGCCAGGCGCTGGACAACGCTCGGCTCTACCGGGAGCGAAGCGAGATCGCCCACACCCTCCAGCAGAGCCTGCTGCCGCCTCGGCTGCCCGAGGTGCCGGGGGTCGAGGTGGCGGCCCGGTACCGCCCGGCCGGGGAGGGGATCGATGTGGGGGGCGACTTCTATGACCTGTTCGCCCTCGACGGCGGCTGGGGCCTGCTGATCGGCGACGTGTGCGGCAAGGGGCCCGAGGCGGCCGCGTTGACCGCGCTCACCAGATACACCGTCCGGGCTGCCGCCCCGGGCAACCCACACCCGAGGGACGTGCTGGCCACGCTCAATGCGGCCATCCTCCACCAGCGTGCCGACGGCCGGTTCTGCACCGCCATCTTCGCTCGGCTCGAGGTGTCTCCGCGCAGGCGCCTGCGGCTCTCCAACGGGGGCCACCCTCCCGCCCTCTGCCTGCGTGCCAACGGCGAGATCGAGACGCTGCCCGCCAAAGGGGACCTGCTCGGCATCTACCCGGACCCGCGGCTCGTCGACCACGAAGTCGAACTGGAGTCGGGGGACACGCTCGTCCTCTACACCGATGGAGTCACCGAGGCCCAGGCGCCCGATCGCATCCTCCAGAGTGGGCATCTCGCGCAAGTGCTCGCGGAGCACCGCGGTGCGCCGCCCGCCCGCCTGGTCGAGCTCATCGAAGCGGCCGCGGTCGGACAGGGGGAGCCCCGCGACGACATCGCCCTGATGGTCCTGCGGATCGGCGCGCCGGCGTCGGCCGACCTGGAGAGCCCGTTCGAGCTGACGGCGCCTGCAGGCTCGCGCACCTGACCCAACCGACGCGGTCAGCCCTCGGCGATCTCCAATCCGTCCGCCCCCACCCTGACGCGGCGCCGACCGGCGAGGAGCTCGAGCAACTCGTCCCCCACGAGATCGCGGCGCCAGCCCGTCAACACGCGTGAGCCCGGCGTGACCTCTCCGCTTCGCAGCGCTCCGACGAGTGCGATCAGCTCGGCCTGGGTGGCGATCAGCTCGGTGGCCATGCGGGCTTGCAGTGCGCGATGGCGCACCACGGCCTGGGCCAGTGCCACCAGCGGCGCATCCTGCGAGTGCGGGCGCGGCGGCTCTTCGCGCGCCTGAGGAGCCGGCGCCGAAGAGCCTCGGCCGATCGCCTCGAGCAGGTCGCGCCCGTGCCGGTGAAGCGTCTGCGCGGGAAGCCCCCGGGCCCCGCCAAGCTGCTCGCGCGTGTGTGGTGCGCTGCGTGCGAGCTCCACGAGCACATGGTCGGGGAGCAGCGAAACAGCCGGGCGGTCGAGTCTTTGGGCGACCTCCTCGCGCCAGCGCACCAGGGCGTAGGCGATCGAGCGCTCGCGTGCCTTGAGCCGAGCGGCTCGAGGGAGCCGCTTGAACAGGGTGTCGGCATCGCGCGCGTCGCTGGCCTGCTCCAGACCGCGGCATTCCTCTCGCGCCCACTCGAGGCGGCCCGCGGCGACGAGCTGCTCCTCCAATGCGCTCGCGAGCGCAAGGAGGTGGGCGGCGTCTGCACGGGCGTACTCGAGTTGCTGCTCGGTCAGAGGTCGACGATCCCAGCGTGTGAAGGCTTCGGTGGCGGGGATCTCGACGTGCAGGACGCGACGGACGAGTGCCTTGTAGCCCTCCTGCAGTCCGTAGCCCAGAAACCCCGCGGCCACCTGAGTGTCGAACACGCACGTCACCTCCGTGCGCCAGGTCCGGCGCAAGATGGCGATGTCCTGGCGCCCGGCGTGCATCACGACTTCGACGCTGGGATCGGCGAGCGTCTCGGCGAGAGGACCGGACTCGGTCCCGGCCAGCGGATCGAGCACCTCGGTGCGGACGCCCCGGTCCGCGGCGTCGTCGGCCACGGCGAGCTGGACCAGGCATAGCAGCGCCTGGTAATGACGCTCGGACATGAACTCCGTGTCGATCGCGAGTCGACCGGCCTCGCGCGCCAACGCTGCGACCTCGGCCATCATCCCGGCGAATCTACCGACCGGCGCTCGACCACGAGCCTGTGACGCCGGGAGCATCGTTTGTCCCGGAAATTGCGCAAACCCGGCGCCGCGCGTATACCTTGGGGTTCCATGCTCGAACAGGAAGCCGAAGAGGCCGCGGCGCGGCGAAACCGCGAGGATCCGCGCCGCGATCGCTTCGTGTTCTACGCGCTCGACGAGAGCGCAGGCATCGCGTCCGACGCGTGGGATGTCGCGATGCGCCTGCGCCGCGAAGACGATCAGCCGCGGCGGAGGTCGAGGGTTCGCGCGGCGTCGACCCCGCCGCCGGCGCCGCGCGCGACGGCAACCGCAGTCATCGAGCCCGAGCCCGAGCCCGAGTCGGAGCCCGAGTACGAGCCGGAGCCCGAGCTCGCGGCCCCGGCAGTGTGGGAGGACCTCGCGCCCACCGAGGTCTACGACGTCGCCATCGACCCGGTGGATCCCGACGCTTCGCCGGCCGCACCCGCGCCGGCGCCGCGCCGCAGGCGGTTCGGGATCGTCCGACTGTGGGGGGTCTTCGTCGTGCTGGTCGGCTTGGCGTTCATCGCTGCCGTTCTGGTGGTCGCGATCGTCTTCCGCGACTACACGCACCTGAGCACCCCCACCTGGGGCGTCGGCGTCGCCGCCGGGCTCGTCGCGGTGTGGATCGGGGTCGCCCTCGTGCGCCGACGGCGCTGACGTCCAAGAGGAGCTCGAGCGCTTGGGGCGCGGACTGGCAGCGACGGTGGCGACGGGCCGGGCGCTCGCCTCCGACCCGCAGTC
>JBBSIW010000350.1:0-2839 GCA_038231895.1 Solirubrobacterales bacterium
CCTCCCGTCCCGCGGCCTACCGCCGCAGCCCGCCGTCCCCCGGGCCCGCCGTGGTCGCGTCAAGCGGGCGGTCACGAGCACGTGCATGATCAGCGCGAACGTCAGCGTGACCTACGCGCTCGCCTGACGCTGATCGGGTCGCGCCCGTCGCGCGTAGGTCCAGCATGACGAAGATCGAGGCGACGGGCCTGGTCCCGGCGCCACCGGAGGCGGTGTTCGCCTTTCTGTCGGCGCTCGAGAACCACTGGACCCTGGCCGGCCGCTGGATCGAGGTCGTAGGTCTGGCGCCCGACGCGCAGGGCGGACGGGTGCGGATCCACGGCCCCCTGGGACTGCGACGCACCGTCACGACCCGCGTGCAGGCAACCGATCCGGCGCGCTGCATACGTGGGACCGCGACGCTCGGACCGACGTGCGCCGAGGTGAGCTGGACCCTCTCCCCGCGCGACGCGGGCGCGACTGACGTGCGCCTGACGGCGGTCGTGCTCCGCGCCGGACCCCTCGATCGCGTCCTGCTCGCTCTGGGCGGGGCGCGGTGGATGCGGTGGCTGTTCACAGCCACCCTCGCGCGCCTCCCCGCGAGTCTCGACCCCCAAGCGCCTGCGCCGACCGCGCAGGCGCTCAGCTCAAGTCGCGCTTGAGCACCTTGCCGGTGGCGTTGCGCGGGAGCTCGTCGAGGAACTCGACGTCGCGCGGCACCTTGTAGTCGGCGAGGTTTGACTTCACGTGGGACTTGAGGTCGTCCTCGGTGAGCTTCCCGCCGCTCTTCTTGACCACGAAGGCCTTGAGCCGCTGGCCGAACGTCTCGTCCTCGACGCCGATGACAGCCGCCTCCTTGACCGCATTGTGCTTGGACAGGAGATCCTCGACCTCGGCCGGAAACACGTTCTCGCCGCCCGAGACGATCATCTCGTCATCGCGCCCCTCGACGTGCAGCCGTTGGCCGTCGTCGAGATGCCCGACGTCGCCGGTGGCCATCAGCTCATCGATGACGTCCTTGCCCCCGCCGCCCGTGTAGCCCTCGAAGAGCATCTCGTTGCCGACGAAGATCTTCCCCGTCTCGCCGGGACCGAGCTCACGCCCCTCGTCATCGTAGATCTTGAGGATCGTGCCATGCGGCGCGCGGCCGGCGGTGCCCGGCGCGGCTCGCAGGTCCTCGGGAGTGGCGATCGAGGCCCACGCCACCTCGGTCGAGCCATAGAGGTTGTAGAGCTTGTCGCCGAAGGCGTCCATGGTCTTCAGGGCCAGGTCGCCGGGGAGGGCCGAGCCGCTGGCGGCGATCACCCGCAGGGACGACAGGTCGTACTTCGAGATCGCCTCCTCACCGAGCTCGAGCGTGCGCGAGAGCATGACCGGCACGACGACCAGGGCCGTGGCCTCATGCTGAGCGATCGCCGACAGCGTGTCCTCGGGATCGAACTTGCGCCGCAGCACGAGTGTCGAGGAGAGCGCCAGACCGAGGGTGAAGTGGGCAAACCCCCACGAATGGAACATGGGAGCGGCGATCATCGTGCTCTCCCGCGCGTGCAGAGGGATCCTCGAGAGCAGAGCCGCCGCCGGGTCGAGCGTCTTGGGTTGGCTGCGTGACGCGCCCTTCGGGGTGCCCGTGGTGCCCGAGGTGAGGATGACCACCCGGCCCTTCTGGCCGGGGGGAACGACATCGGAGGAGTCGCCCTCGTCGATCAGGCTCTCGAGCGTGGGATCGTCGAGCTCTGACTCGGCCTCATGCCAGGCGACGAAGCGCTTGCGACGCACGGCGGCGTCCGCCACCAACTCGGCGAACTCCTCGTCGAACACGATCGCCCGTGGCTTCTCGCGCTTGACGACGTCGGTGATCTGAGGGCCGGCGAACGCGGTGTTGAGGTAGAGCGCGTCGGCACCGAGCTTCGAGCAGGCGACCGTTGCGTCGATGAAGCCGCGGTGGTTGCGGCACATGATCGCCACGCCATCGCCCTCGACGATGCCGGCGTCGGCGAACGCGTGGGCGAGGGCGTTGGACCGCCGGTGCACCGCATCGAAGGTGATGGTCCCCAGCTCGTCGATGACCGCCGGCTCGTCGGGGTAGCGAACTGCGGAGGCGGTGTAGCCGGCGGCCGGGGTCGGGCCGAAGCGGGCGAGCGAGCGCGCGACGCGGACGAGCTTGTCGGGTCGAATGGGCCCGATGACGCCGGCGCTCAGGAGCGTCCGGGCAGTGTGCAGCTTTTGAGACACGCCGGTCAGCCCCATCGGCCGCGAAACACTAGTGGTTTCTCCGTGCCAGGCTGTAGCGGTGTCCGCGTGGTTTCAGCGGTTTGGTTTCGCCCCGGTGGCCCGAGGGCTGCTCACCGGCGCCTATCCCACCGACGGCGCCGACGTGGCCGCGCTGGCCGAGGCAGGGGTTCAAGAGATCGTCAACCTGTGCGAGGACGCCGAATACGAGCCGGGGATGCGAGTTGCGGTGGAGGACGCGCTCGACGACGCAGGGATCGGCGAGCGCCGCATCGAGCTCGTCGACTACGGCGCCCTCCCCGAGGCGGCGCTCGGGCGCGCAGTCGCGGGCGTGATGGACGCGCTCGACGACGACCGCCGCGTCTATCTGCACTGCAGGGCGGGCTGGCAGCGCTCCGCCGCCGTGGCAGGAGCAGTGATCGCGCTGCGTGAGGAGCTGGAGATCGAGGAGGCGCTCGACGCCCTGCGCGAGCGCAAGCCGATGGCCGCCCCGCTCGAGCACCAGCGAGCAGACCTGCTGGCCTGGTGGGCAGCGCAGGAACGCTGAGCGTCGTCGACGCCCTCCGCGGCGATCTGTCGGGTCCGCCGCCTACTCTGCGACTGGTCTGTCATGGAAGCCGCTACTCCCCTC
>JBBSIW010000351.1:0-2830 GCA_038231895.1 Solirubrobacterales bacterium
CGAAGCGCGTAGCGGATGATCCAGATCACGCGGCGCAGCGGCCCGGCATCATAGAGCAGGGACTTCAAGACATAGGTCAGCGTGAGCCCGGCGAACGCCAGCGAGCCCACCTCGCCGTGTTGGTGCTTGATCCACATGAAGTTGCGCAGAGCGTAGAGCTGCTTCCAGAACCCATCCCAGGGGACTGATGTGTAGTTGAGGCGCAGGACGCGGTTCCAGAGGCGGCTGCGTCGGGTGGCGCTGCCGCCACCGATCGCCAGCTTGTGCACGAGCACGCTCTCGGGAACCAGCCGGATCTCGCCCCGGCCTCGCACCCGCAGCGAGTACTCGGCGTCATCGTAAGCGATGAAGAACTCCGCGCGGGGCAGCTCGATGTTGCGGGCAACCGAGGTCCGGACCATGAAGCCGACGAACGACGCGCACTCCACCGGCCGGTAGTGGCCTGGCTCGTAGGCGTCGAGCGCCATGGGCCGGATGAAGCGCCCCATCTGGCAGCGATGCTGCACGTCGATCTCTCCGTCGGGGTGCACCACCGAAGAGCACAGGGCGACCACCGAGGGATCCTGCGCCGGCGGGGCGCCGACGAGCCGCGCGAGCGCATCGGGCCGGGGCTCGGCGTCGTCGTCCATCAGCCAGATCCACTCCCGGTCAGCCTGCACGCCGAGGGCGACCCCGCGGGCGAAGCCCCCCGCTCCGCCCGTGTTCTCCGGTGAGCGGTGAAACGAGAGCTCGGGCCAGTCGAGGACCCCCTCGCGGCGCAAGGTCGCCTCAGTGCCGTCGGTGGAGGCGTTGTCGAGCACGATGATCTGCTCGACCGGACGGGTCTGAGAGCGCAGCGCCCGCAGGCACTCGAGCAGCAGGGCCTTTCGGTTGCGCGTGAGCACAAACGCGCAGACACCTCTACCGGCCGAGGCGGAGCCGCTCACGGTGACGCGGGCGTGCCAACGTCGGGCAACCGCCCGCCCGCCGGCGCCGTCCAGTAGGCGGGCAGCGCCGTGCACCGCAGCTTGAGCTCGAGTGGCAGGAGGCGGTGGCGGGCGCCGAGCTGCAGGCCCGCGAACTTGGCCGACTCATAGACGGCGGCATAAGGGATCCAGCGGCCCTGGCCGCTGCGCCACAGCCATCGCAGCTCGCCGGTGGCATAGCGAAGCGCGGCGCGGCGCAGCACGGCACCGGAGGGCCCGGCGCCCGAGAGGTAGCTCCGCTCGGCTGAGACCCCCGAGTCGAAGAAGCGACGGAAGGCCTCGACCAGGCTGTAGGGATGGGAATGGCGCACCGCGGCCTCGGCGACGTAGTGAATCTCATGGCCGGCGAGCAGGACGCGCCGTGCCCACTCTTGATCCTCGCTCATGATGATGTCGTCGACGAATCCGAAGCGCTCGAACAGGCTGCGAGGGATCGCCGCGTTGACGTTGGAGAACAGGGTGGTCTCCAACGAGAGCTCGTGGGGGCCGCCTGCGGACTGCTCGCGCGAGACCGGGCCGTACAGGAAGTCGAGGAAGTAGTGCTCAGGCGGAGCGGCATCATGGTGAGCGACCTGCCGGCCGTACACGCCGGCCGGAGGACGGGCCGTGCGCAGCGGCGCGGTAAGGCGGGCCAGCCAGTGCTCGTCGGCGGCATAGGCGTCCTGGCTGGTGAACACCAGCACCTCGCCCCGGGCGAGGCCGGCGCCGAGGTTTCGCGTGGCGCCGTGATTGAACTCGCCGGCGGCGATCACGTGCACCCGCGCCCCGCGCGACCTCGCGTACGTTCCGCTGCCGTCGCTGGAGCCCGAGTCGACGACCACCACCTCGGTCTCCTCGTCGATCCGCTGCCCGGCGATGGCGTCGAGGCAGCGGCGCAGGTCGGCGCCACCGTTCTTGACGGGGATGATCACCGAGATGGCCGGCGCGGGCACCGCGCCATGGTACGGAGGCGCCGATAGGCTCGCCGCGATGCCCGAGACGGTCTGCGCCGTGGTCACCACCCACAATCGCAAGGCGCTGCTGCGCGAGTGCCTGGCCGCGCTGACCGCACAGACCCGGACGCCCGATCGCGTGCTGGTGGTCGACAATGCGAGCAGCGACGGTACGGCCGACGAGGTGCGTCGCGCCTTCCCCCACGTCGAGCTGCTGTCCCTGCCGGACAACCAGGGCAGCTCGGGCGGCTTCCACGAGGGCCTGCGCGCCGCCCACCGCACGGGCGCCGACTGGACGTGGCTCATGGACGACGACACCATCCCCCGCCCCGAAGCGCTCGCCGAGCTGCTCGCCGCGCCCCCCGCGCTCGCCGGGCTGCCCCGCCCCCTCCTGCTCAGCAGCCGAGCCGTGTGGACCGACGGCACGCTTCACCCCATGAACATCCCCGGGTTCGAGCGCCGCCGCCCCGCGCTCGTCATCGCAGCGGGGGCCCGCGGGCTCATGCCCGTCCGCGCCACCACGTTCGTGTCCCTGCTCGTTCACCGCGACGCCGTCGAGCGCCACGGCCTCCCCCTCAAGCACTTCTTCATCTGGAGCGACGACATCGAGTTCACGGCGCGCATCCTTCGCGAGGGCGCGGGCTACCTGGTGCCCGAGAGCGTGGTCTGCCACAACACCAGATCGGCGCACACCGCGATCTCGCAGTCCGGCGGGCGCTTCTACTTCCACGTGCGCAACACGCTCTACATGATCCGCGGAAGCTCGTGGGACTCGCGCGAGAAGCTCACGCTCGCGTGGACGGTCCTCACCAGCAGCGTCGCCTACCTGCGCCACAACACCTGCTCGCCGGCCAGCGTGCGGACCGTCCTGCGCGGGCTCCGCGACGGCACGCGACGCGCGGCGCCGGGTAGCTAGCCTCCGCCGATGCCCGA
>JBBSIW010000352.1:0-2830 GCA_038231895.1 Solirubrobacterales bacterium
CGAGTGCTATTACCCGCGCAGGGGCGGAAACACGTGCAAGACGGCCTCCATCGGCGTTGCCGACCCAAATCTGCGATGGCTGTACTACGTCAAGCTCGCCCAGCAGGAGATCCGCAAGGCGATGTGGGCACAGGCCTCGCCCGACGGGCAGACGCTGTGGACCTCGTCTGGGCCCTGGCTGCTGGGCTACCGGATGGCCGACATCGTCGCGTCGAACGCCGCCCCCACCGGCCCGGCGGTCCATCCGTACCGAAGCTTGCCCTCGCCACTGCGACCGCAGCGCCGGTCGCCCGGGGTGAGCGGCGCCACCTTCCAGGGCACCAAGCTGCTGGTCGCGGGGCGCAACGGGTCCCGCCAGCAGGTGTGGTCGGTGGACACCCTCACGGGCGCCACCCAGCTGGAGATCGAGCGGACGGACCGGGGCGAGTCCGAGGGCCTCGCCATCTACGGCGGTCAACTGCACTGGCAGATTCAACCGTTCACGAGCGCCTACTTCCAGCGCCACCCCACCCACCGGCACGGTCTCGTGTTGAACTTCGTCGCACGCACCGCGGACCAGCCGTCGGGCCCGCCGCCGCCGCCCAGCCGTCCGCCGCCGGCCGATATCTGCAATGACCCGTTCGCGGTGCTCCTCGGGCTGTGCCGCCCGTGACAGGAGCCGTGCGTCTGGACCGATGGTCGAAATCTAGTGGGCGATGTTTGGACACAGGGTGCTACACCCACGAGGTGTCCGGCCTCACAATGGACCTCGTGATCCGCAGATCCCGTCCTCCAAGCATGCCCGCGGTCGCCGCCGTGTCGGGCCGCTTCGGCCGTGACCTCCCGACCTGCCTCGAGCAGGTCGGGCGCACGGTTAAGCAGGCGCGCGCACGCGGAGCCGAGCTCGTCGTCTTCCCCGAAGCGACGCTGGGCGGCTATCTGTTCGAGAGTCGGCTTCCGGTGAAGCGCTCACCGGTGGCTCCCCCGCCCGCGCTGCAGCGCGACGGCGAGGAGATCGCCGCGCTGGTGGCGCTCGCCGGCCCCACCGTGGTGTGCGTCGGTTACACGGAGGCCGGTCCCGACGGCTTGTACTCGAGCGCCGTGTGCGTGAACGGCGACGGGATCCTGGGCCACCACCGCAAGGTGCACGTGCCGCCCTCCGAGCGCGACGCGTTCACGGCCGGCGATGCCTTCACCGCGTTCGACACCCCGATTGGTCGCATGGGGATGCTGATCTGCTACGACAAGGTCTTTCCCGAGGCGGCCCGCGAGCTCGCGGTCGACGGGGCCGGGATCATCGCCTCTCTCGCTGCCTGGCCGGTGTGCAGGCTGCGACCGGCGTCACGTATCCGCAGGGATCGCCAGGTCCAGCACTTCAACCTGCTCGATCAGGCCAGAGCGCTCGAGAACCAGGTCGTGTGGGTCTCGGCCAATCAGAGCGGCAGGCTCGGGAGGCTGCGCTTCCCGGGCCAGGCCAAGGTCGTCGACCCCGACGGCCGCGTGCTCTCCACGACGGGTGCACGGGCGGGCCTGGCGCTGGCTCGCTTGGATCCACGGGGCGCCGTCGCGATGGCGCGCCGCGAGCTCTCGCACCTGGCCGACAGACGTCCCTACGCGTACCGATCGGCCGTGGTCCCGAGCGGGGCCGGCGCCTAGGTATGTGCGGGATCGCTGCCGAGTACGGCGCTCCGCAGGCGGAGGAGGGTCGGCGGATGCTCCACCGGATGGAGCACCGGGGTCCCGACGACCATGGCGAGATCCGGCTCAATGGGACCTGGCTCGGTCACCGACGGCTGTCGATCGTCGACGTCGAGAGCGGGCATCAGCCCCTGACCACCCCCGATGACGGCCTTTGGCTGGTCGGCAACGGTGAGATCTACAACCACGAGGAGGTCCGCTCGCTGATCGGCCCGGCTAGGTACGCCACGCGCTCGGACAACGAGGTCGCCCTGCATCTGTTGGCCCAGCGCGGGCCCGATTCGCTGGGTGAGCTCGAGGGGATGTTCGCGCTGCTGGCGGCAGGCGCGGATGGCAGGTTCGTGGCCGCCCGTGACCCCGTGGGAATCAAGCCGCTGTACTGGGCGCGCAATGGGCGACGTGCGCGCTTCGCCTCGGAGATGGCCGCCTTCGACGACGAGCTGCGCGAGCACGTCGAGGTGTTTCCACCGGGCTGCTACTGGACGCCCCAGCATGGCCTCGCGCGCTTCGCAGCGGCGGTTCCCCCCGCGATGGAGGACGAGGGAGTGGCGCGCGCCGCGGAGGATGGCGAGCAAAAGGCGACTCGCGACGTGCTCGTCGCGTCTGTCGAGCGCCAGATGATGGGCGACGTGCCCGTGGGCGTCTTCCTGTCAGGCGGGCTCGACTCGACCCTCGTCGCGGCGATCGCCGCGCGCTACCTGGCGCGGCGCGACGAGCGCCTGAAGACCTTCGCGGTGGGCACGGAGGGCAGCGCCGACCTGCTGGCCGCGCGAGTAGCGGCGGCCCACCTCGGCACCGAGCACCACGAGCGCATCTATACCGCGCAGGAGGCGCTCGACGCCGTCCCCGGGGTGGTGCGCTCCATCGAGCACTTCGATCCGTCGCTGGTGCGCAGCGCCGTGCCGAACTTCCTCCTCGCCGAGATGACGGCTCGCCACGTCAAGGTCGTCCTGACCGGGGAGGGGGCCGACGAGCTCTTCGCTGGCTATGAGTACCTGCGCGAATTCGCCGACCCCGAGCGCCTGCACGCCGAGATCACCCGCACGGTGGAGGGCCTGCACAACCTCAACCTCCAGCGCTGCGACCGCGTCACGATGGCGCACGGCCTCGAAGCTCGCGTGCCCTTCCTCGACCGCGAGGTCATCGCGTTCGC
>JBBSIW010000353.1:0-2772 GCA_038231895.1 Solirubrobacterales bacterium
CTGCCTGCAGGTCGGCGCGCGCGCCATCGACCTCGCGCAGGTCAACCTCGACACCGCGGTGGTCGAGCGCAGCTTCGACGCGATGGTTGATCGGCTCGGCCACCAGCTCGGCGAGACCGTCACCCGCGTGCACGACACCACGCACGCCTTGCTTGACGGCGAGGACGGCGCCCTTGCCGGGGCGCTGACCAAGTGGCTGGCCGACGTCGAGGGCGCCCTCGACGAGACGTTCGACGAGGACTCCAAGAAGAGCGCGATCGGCAAGCTCGAGCGTCTTCTCGAGCACGCCCAGGAGGCGCAGGTCAGCGCCGTACGGCGGCTGGTCGATCCCCATGACGAGGACGGGCCGCTCGCCCGCCAGCGCCGCGAGATCCTCAAGGCGGTCAAGGAGGAGACGTCGGCCATCAAGGCCGCCGTCGCCGAGGTCTCGGAGAAGATCGCAGTCCGCAAGGCCGAGGCCGAGCTGCTCGAGCACACCGCCATCAAGGGCGCCGCCTACGAGGACACCGTCCACGCCGAGATCGCCCGGATCGTGGAGCCCTACGGCGACATCGCCGAGCAGGCCGGCACCACCTCCGGCGTGACCGGCGGCAAGAAGGGCGACGAGGTCGTGACCCTCAACCCCGACGAGACGCGCGGGCACGGCGCCCGGTACGTGCTCGAGATCAAGGACCGCAAG
Source organism: Solirubrobacterales bacterium (assembly GCA_038231895.1). Classification (GTDB taxonomy): domain Bacteria; phylum Actinomycetota; class Thermoleophilia; order Solirubrobacterales; family Solirubrobacteraceae; genus JALYZC01. The sequence goes on from JBBSIW010000353.1 coordinate 680, forward strand.
CTCGGGCTGAGCGCCATCCTCGCCGAGCTCGACGAGGCCCAGGCCAACCGGGGCGCGCTCGCGTCGATCGCGGTGTTCAGCCGCGACGCGAACTGCCCGGCCGCCGGGCCGTTCACCTGCCACGGGACGCGGGCGCTCGCGGTGCTTGACAAGGACGACCCCGACCCCGGGGCACTCCGGCTCGCATGCCTGTGGGCCAGGTGGACGACCCGCAGGCAGCTCGCCGACGACCACGTCGGCGTGGACACCGAGCGCATCGAGGCGCTCATCGCCGAGGGAAGCCGCGCGCTCGACCGCCTGGCCAGCATCCGCCGCTGCCACACCGCGGCTCGCAACAAGATCCAGGAGGCCGGAAGCCAGGTCGACGACCTCGGCTCCGAGCTCGACGGGATCCTCACCCGGCTGCGGAGCGAGCTCCAGCGCTGAACAATCACCACTACCGGCAACGCCCGGGGTTCGCTTTCGTCGAGCCCCGGGGCCCCGCTAGCGAGCAGTCCCTCGCGCTCTTCTCTAGGATTTTCTAGCCAGGCAAGTTGGGTCGTTAGAAAGTCCTAGACACGTGAACAAGCGAGACAATCCCTACACCCCGGGCGCGGGCCGCAAACCGCCGACCCTCGCCGGCCGCGACCTCGACCTCGAGAACTTCGTCTCCCTGACCGAGCGCCTCGTCGCGGGCGGCTACGAGCGCAGCCTCATCTACTCGGGGCTTCGGGGCGTCGGCAAGACCGTCCTGCTGATGGAGTTCGACGTGCTCGCCAGCGAGGCGGGATGGGCGACGACCGACGTGCAGGAGGTGGGCTCCCAACCCGACTTCCGCGTCACCTTCGCAAGGATGGCTGCCCGGCTGCTGCGCGAGATCAGCCGCCGGCACCGCGTCAAGGACCGCGTCGACCGGGCGCTCGGAGTCGTCAAGGCCTTCAGCATCGCGGTGCCCTCAGGCGTCCAGTTCAAGCTCGACGTCGACGCCGCCTCCGGGGTAGCTGACTCCGGCGACCCCGAGCAGGACCTCACCGACCTCCTGCGCGAGATCGGCGAGGTCGCCCAAGCCGCCGGCGCCGGAGCACTGTTCCTCATCGACGAGATGCACAACCTCGACAGCGCCTCGCTCGCCGCGATCTGCATCGCCTTCCAGGCCATCAGCCGGCGCAGCCTCCCCGTCGCCATGGCCGCCGCCGGCCTGCCCGACCTCCAGGTCCGGCTCATGTCCGCCAAGCCCTACGCCGACCGGCTCTTCCAGTACCACGAGCTCGGCGGGCTCCCCGAGGCGTCGGCCCGCGCAGCATTGATCGCGCCGGCCGCCACGCGCGGTGTCGGATACGAGGAAGAAGCAGCCCTTGAGGTCGTCCGCGAATCCGCCGGCTACCCGTACTTCATCCAGGAGTACGGCCTCGAGCTCTGGAACCACGCCGAAGCCGCGCCAATCGGACTCGAAGACGTCAACGCCGTACGCGAGATCGTCACCGACTCGCTCGCACGCAACTTCTTCGGAACGCGGTTTCAGATGGCCACCGATGCCGAACAGCGCTACCTCTCCTCCATGGCCTCCCTCGACGCGCCGCCGTACCGCACCTCGGCTGTCGCCGAGGCTTACGGCGCCAACGACCAGCGAGGCGTCTCGGTTCACCGCGACGCGCTCATCCAGAAGGGCTTGATCTGGAGCCCGCGCCGTGGCCAGCTCGACTTCACGGTCCCGCTGTTCGCCGAGTACCTGCGCGACAACCACCCGATCGCCTCCTTCGAGGACGCTTGACTTAGCCCGGATCCACCGATCGGTCGGTCTGTGCGTGATTCGGGCGGCGGTGGGTCGGGTGGCGCGGCGCGTTGGGTCGGTTTGGGGGGTGTGATCGGTGCTTGGCGGGCTCTGTGGCGCTTCTGCGGAGGTGTCGGGGTGGGTTGGCGGGCAGCGGGGATCGCGCCCGGGCGGGCGGAGGGGTGTGCTGGTCTTCGGCGGACGCGCGGGCCGCGGTCAGGTGGCGGCGGGCAGCGCGCGGATGGCGTTGAGCGCGCTGAGGTAGTCGCCGTGCCAGGGCCAGCGGGCCGGGAGGTGAAGCGTCCAGCCGCGGGCGTGCATGGTGAGGCGGCCGGGGATGCTC
>JBBSIW010000354.1:0-2771 GCA_038231895.1 Solirubrobacterales bacterium
CCCAGGCGGGAAGCGGCCCGCGCCGCAGCCAGTCCCACAGGCCCGCCGCCACCGATGCGGTCGTGAGCACGTAGTAGCGCGCGATCAGCAGGGGACGCAGCTCGAGGATCCCCCCGAGCGCCGCAGCGGCCAGGAGGCCGACCTGCAGCGCCAGCGTGACCAGGTACACGGGGCTCCCCGGCCGCGTGACCAGCGCGACGTTGGCGGCGAGGGCCGCCACGTGCAGGAATGGGGTGGCGTAGCGCAGGACCCGGTGCGAGGCGATCATCACCGCGTAGAGGAGCCCGTAGCCCCGTGGCGAGAGCATCCCGCCCCGCAGCACGATCGGCCACCCGCGGCGCATCATCCGACGCTTGCGAGCGAATTCTCCCTCGATGGTGGGCAGGAGATGCTCGGTGGCGCGCGCGGTCGGCTCATACGCCGCTCGCCAGCCGTTCTTGACCATGGTGAACGGGAGCGCGAGGTCGTGGCTGGAGCTGGCGTCGAGCTCGACGTAGGCCTCCCGCCGTGTCGCATAGATCGCACCGTTGCCCGCCGTCACCGAAGCCAGCCGCGACTCGAGCGCCCGGATCGCCGTCTCGTAGCGCCAGTAGAGCCCCTCCTGGTTGCCTCCGCCCTGGTCGAGGAAGTCGATGCGGCCGCACACGTAGCCCACCTGCGGGTCAGCGAAGCCCGCGACCAGCGCTCGCAGCGCGTCGGGCGCCCAGCGCGAGTTGGCGTCGGAGAACGCCAGGACGTCGCCCCGCGCCTCCTGGACCCCGGCGTTCTGCGCGGCTGTCTTGCCGGCCCGCGGCAACTCGAGCACCCGGTCGGCTCCGGCCTGGCGTGCTCGCTGGGCGGTCGCGTCGTCGGAGCCGTCGCAGCACACGATCAGCTCGAGGCGCCCGGGCGGGTAGTCGAGCGCGCGGACGTCGGCGACCTTGGCCGCGATCTCGGTCTCTTCGCGGTAGGCGGCGACGATCAGCGACACCGGCGGCGCGGCTCCCTCACTGCCGGGGTGAGATCGGGGTCGTACCGCGGCGAGCGCTGCGAGCAGGAGCGCATAGCCCACCTGGGTGTACACGAGCAGGGCGGCGGCAACCCAGAACACGGCCTGCAGCAGCGTCACCACCCGGCCGATCGTATCGACCGCCACGGGGGCCTCCGATAACCTCGGCGGCCACGATGGCGGCGGAGGAGGCCCACGGCGCCCCGCCCCGAGGGGGGCCCGGGCGCCGCATGCAACTCGCGCTCAAGCGCGTGATCGACCTGGTGCTCGCCGCTATGGCACTCGTGGTGCTCTCCCCGTTGATGCTGGCCATCTCGCTGCTGATCCTGGTCACGATGGGGCCGCCGGTCCTGTTTGCCCACCGGCGCCTGGGCCAGCACGGGCGCGAGTTCACGCTGCTGAAGTTCCGCACCATGCGCGGGGCCCCGCCTCCCGTCGATCGTCCGCTCGACGACGAGCAGCGCCTCACCGCGATCGGACGCCTGCTGCGCTCGCTGACCCTCGACGAGCTGCCCGAGCTGGTCAACGTCCTGCGCGGTGAACTCTCGATCGTGGGGCCGCGCCCCCTGCTGCTCGAGTATCGCGAGCTCTACAGCCCCGAGCAGTGGCGCCGCCACGAGATGCCGCCGGGGATGGCCGGCCCCGCGCTGGCGTTGGGTCGAAACGCGTTGAGCTGGGAGGAGAAGCTCGCGGCCGACGTGGCCTACGTCGATCACTGGTCCTTGTGGCTCGACCTCAAGGTGCTGGGGCTGAGCCTGTGGCGCGTGCTGCGCCGTGAGGGCGTCAGCGCCGAGGGCCACGCCACCATGCCCCGCTTCGAAGGGCCGCGCGATGGAAACGCCTAGCGGCGGCGCCGCTGGGCGGCCCGTCAACGTCCTGTTCACCAGCGTCGGCCGGCGGGTCGAGCTCGTTCGCGCCTTCCGCCGCGCCTACGCCGAGCTGCACCTGGAAGGGGAGATCATCGGCGTCGACGTCGACCCGCTCGCGCCCGCCCTGCGCGAGTGCGACGAGGCGCTCATGGTCCCACGGGGGAACGAGCCCCACTACCTCTCGACCCTCGTCGAGCTCTGCTCGCAGCGGCGCGTCGCCCTCCTCTTCCCGCTCATCGATCCGGAGATCCCGCTGCTGGCCCACCACCGCGACGAGCTCGACGCCACCGGCGCCCGGGCCATGGTGATCCCGGGCGAGGCCGCGCGGATCACCGCCGACAAGCTGGCCACGGCGGAGCTGTTCGAGCGCCTGGGCGTGCCCGTGCCGGTGTGGTGGACGGGCGATCGCGCTCGGCAGGCGGACGTCCCGTTCCCGGCGTTCGTCAAGCCGCGCTTCGGCAGTGCCGGGGTCGACGTCCACGCGGTGGCCGACGCGGAGGAGCTGGCGTTCTGGCTGGCGCGGGTACCAGAGCCGATCGTGCAGGAGCACCTGGCCGGCCCCGAGGTGACGACCGACGTTCTCTGCCTGCAGGACGGCGAGGCGGCGGCGGCCGTCTCGCGCCGGCGGCTCGAGGTGCGGACCGGCGAGGTGTCCAAGGGGGTGACGGTGCACGACGAGCGCATCCTCGAGCACTGCACCCGGATCGCCCGCGAGCTGCGCGCGCGGGGCCCGATCACGATTCAGTGCTTGATGGCAGGTGACGAGCCCCGGTTCACCGAGGTCAACCCCCGCTTCGGGGGAGGCGTCCCACTGGCGATCGCGGCAGGCATGCACGCACCGCAGTGCCTGCTCGCCCACTCCGCCGGCATGGACGGCGAGCGTCCCCCGCTGGGCGCCGACGCGGGGGGCCTGC
>JBBSIW010000355.1:0-2746 GCA_038231895.1 Solirubrobacterales bacterium
GTTCGTGGCCTCGTTTTGAGCGAAACTGAGGCGCACTCGGTGCCATCAAACCGCGCTACAGAGCCAAATCCGACCCTGGCCAACCTCCCGCCCGCGATCTCATAACCCGAAGGTCGCGGGTTCGAATCCCGCCCCCGCTATACACCGAAGCCCTGGAGATCCAGGGCTTTCGGCCTTTCTTCGGGGGAGAGTGAAGGAGTCGCTTTGACCCGCCATGGTCCGACGGAGCGAGCTGAGCCGAACATGTCGTTATCGCCGCCCACGCTAGACGTCGGCTCCCTGCCGCTCCAGACGGGGCTCACCGACGACCGGAAGCTGAACGTTCGAGCCGGCGTCGCCGTGAGTCAGCGGGTGCGCCCTCGCGCAGCATGCTCCCCGCCTTCTCGATGCGGCGCTGACGCGTCACGGGCCTTCTTGGCCTGCTCGATCGGCTCCACGTACCAGCGCTGCTGGCTGTGTTAAAGGCTCGCGAAGAACGCGACCATGGCCGGGTCGCCCTCGAGGGCGGCGGGGAGCGCGATCTCTCGTGGCTGGGTGTCCAGCTCGATGTCGACGTCGACCTCGTCGCCGGCCGCGACGGCGGCGGCCTGCGGTTCTCTGTGCTGACGCCGACGAGATAGCGGCCGCCGCGGGAGGCCACCGTAGAGCGGTACGTGTGTCCGCCGATGGTCACGCGCACAGGCGGTTTGCGCCCCGCACCGAGGCCCTCGACGATCGTTGGAGACCTCGATGCCGGTGGCCGTGCGACCGTGGAGCTGCAGGGTCGTGCGGAAGCGCATCCCGCGGGATGCTGCCACGAGGTCACATACGGAGACCAGGCTTACCCAGTGCTGAGAACGACGAACGGCCCGCTCGGTGAGCGGGCCGTTGGTGTCGTGTCGGGTGACCCGGGCGGCTAGGCCTGGTCGTCGCCCGACGAGTCGGCTTCCTCGTCCTGAGCGAGCAGGCGATACAGGGCCTTGCGCGCGTCGACGATGACCTGGCGGGCTTGCGCGACCTGGGCGTCGGTGCCCGCGATCGCGACCTGCTTCGCCGCGGCGCCGAGCTGCCAGAGCAGCCCGCGCAGCTCGAGCCGGGCCTCGCCGACCTCGCTGCCCAGGCCGGCCCACGGTTCGCCGAGCTTCTCGCGGTTCTCCTCGACGTAGGCGGCGCCTGCGTCGGTGAGGACGAACTGCTTGCGGCCCTCGGCGTCCTCGGCCTTGACGAGCCCTTCGTCTTCGAGCTGGGCAAGTGCGGGGTAGACCGAGCCGGGGCTCGGGCGCCAGACGCCGTCGCTGCGCTGCTCGATCTCCTGCATCAGGCCGTAGCCGTTGTAGGGCTGCTCGGCGAGCAGCACGAGCGCGGCGGCGCGGACGTCGCCGCGGCGCATGCGCCGCCGCCGCCCGGGTCCTCCGCCGCCGGGGCCGCCGAAGCCGCCCCAGGGTCCACCGGCGCGGAAGCCTGGGCCGCCGTGACGGTGCTGGTGGCCGGACATCGGCCGGCAGGAGCCCTTTCGGGGCCCTCCGTGTACGTGCTGGCCAGGGAGTAGGAGTGCGTAACCTCTAGACATAATTGATCTTTCGTAGACGATAACGAGTACGAACGATATATCGGTATGTCTCGCCTGTCAAGGCCTCTATGCGCCGAGGGCCGGGCCCACGGGGGGCGTTTCGCGAGCACCGCGCCGGGTAGGCGGAGCGGTCCGCATCCACCCGCTGAAAGCGAGATTCCCGATGAAGGCAGTGGCCTGGCACGGCAACCACGACGTTCGCGTCGACGAGGTCCCAGATCCGACGATCAAGGAACCGACCGACGCGATCATCCGGGTCACGTCGTCGGGCATCTGCGGGTCTGACCTGCACCTCTACGAGGTCCTCGGCCCGTTCATCGAAGCCGGAGACATCCTCGGCCACGAGCCGATGGGGATCGTCGAGGAGGTCGGCGCCGAGGTCACCCACGTGGCGCCGGGCGATCGCGTCGTCATCCCGTTCAACATCTCCTGTGGTCATTGCTTCATGTGTGACAAGGATCTGCAGTCACAATGCGAGACCACGCAGGTGCGCGAGTACGGGACCGGCGCGGCGTTCCTCGGCTACACCAAGCTCTACGGCCAGGTCCCGGGCGGTCAGGCCGAGTTCCTTCGCGTCCCGCACGCCGCCTACGGTGCGATGAAGGTTCCCGAGGGCCCGCCGGACGATCGCTTCCTCTACCTCTCCGACGTACTGCCGACCGCCTGGCAGGCGGTCGAGTACGCGCAGGTACCCGACGGCGAGAGCGTGGCCATCCTCGGCCTGGGACCGATCGGCGAGATGTCCGCGCGGATCGCGCAGCACCGCGGAGCCGGCCAGGTCATCGGCATCGACCTCGTGCCCGACCGCCTCGAGCGCGCAGCCGCCCACGGAGTCACGATGCTCAACCTCGAGAACGAGGATGACCTGCCGGCGGCCGTGCGCGAGCTCACCGGCGGACGCGGTCCCATCTCGGTCATCGACGCGGTGGGCATGGAGGCACACGGCGCGCCGGTCGGGCGATTCGCGCACCTGATGGCGGGCATGCTGCCCGACGCCGTCTCGCGCAAGGTCATCGAGACCGCCGGGATCGATCGGCTCAGCGCCCTGCACATGGCCATCGAGCTCGTCCAGCGCGGCGGCACGATCTCGGTCTCCGGCGTCTACGGCGGCGCGGCGAGCCCGATGCCGCTCATCCAGATGTTCGACAAGCAGATCAACCTGCGGATGGGCCAGGCCAACGTGCGGCGCTGGACCGA
>JBBSIW010000356.1:0-2743 GCA_038231895.1 Solirubrobacterales bacterium
CCCAAGCAGGAGCAGTGGATGGCGCGCATGCGCGCCCGGCTCGACGCGCCGGTCCTGGTCGGGGTGGGTGCGGCGTTCGACTTCCACGCCGGGCTGATCCCGCAGGCGCCCGACTGGCTGCAGCAGGTGGGCCTCGAATGGGCCTTTCGGCTCGCGCTGGAGCCCCGACGGCTGTGGCGGCGCTACGGTCGCTACAACCCCCGCTTCGTCGCCGCCTTCGCGCGACAATACGCGCGCCAGCGGTTGCGCCCGACGCGCGCCGGCTAGGGGCCCACGGGCGAAGGACGGGGCGGGACGATAGCCTCATCGCGCTCCATGGCGCCCGACGTCTCGATCATCGGACTGGGCCGCGTGGGCCTGCCGCTGGCCCTGTCGTTCGCGGACCGCGGCTTGTCCGTGCTGGGGGTGGACAACGACCCCTCCGTGCTGGCGGCACTCGGGAGTGGGCGGATGCCCTTCGCCGAGACGGGCGCCCAGGAGCTCCTGGATCGCGTCGGCGTCGGCCAAGGCCACGGGCTCGAGCTCTCCGATCGCGTGGTCGATGCCGCGCAGGCCGAGCACATCGTGATCACGCTGGGGACGCCGTCGTTCTCGCACATCGAGATCGACATGCGCCAGATCCGCTCCGCGTTGGACGATCTCTTGCCGGTGCTGCACCCGGGCCAGAGCCTCATCCTGCGTTCCACCGTGGCGCCGGGGACCACCGAGTTCGTGGCGGGCTACCTGGCCAAGAAGCGAGCCTTTCACATCGGCACCGAGCTGTTCGTCGCCCACGCGCCGGAGCGGATCGCAGCCGGGCGCTTCCTCGAGGAGATCGTGAGCCTGCCCTGCATCGTCGGGGGCGTCGGAGAGCAGTCCGGCGAGCGCGTGGGGCGGCTGTTCGAGGTGTTCGGGGCGCCGATCGTGCAGACCACGCCGGCCCAGGCGGAGCTGGCGAAGATATGGACGAACATCCTGCGCTACGCCCAATTCGCGCTGCCCAACCTGTTGATGATGGACTGTGAGCGCTACGGGGCTAACGTGTTCGAGGTCATCGAGCTGATCAACCGCGACTATCCGCGCGGGGGCATCGCAGCTCCGGGATTGACGGCCGGGGCGTGCCTGCGCAAGGACTTCGCGTTCTCCGAGGAGCGCTCGAACGCCCCCGGAATGCTGCTGGCCGTTTCACGCGTCAACGAGTCGGTTCCGCTGTTCCTCGTCGAAGGCATCAAGCGGCGAATCGGCGCTCTGTCGGACCGCAAGGCGGCCGTCCTCGGGCTGGCCTTCAAGCGCGACACCGACGACGTGCGCGACTCGCTGGCGCCCAAGCTGATGCGCCTGCTCGAGCGAGAGCTCGCGGACGTCGCCGTCCACGACCCCCATGTCCCGACGCCGACCCAGCCTCTGGTGGACGCTGTCCTCGACGCCGACGTGGTGGTGATCGCCACCAACCACTCCGAGTTCCATGGGCGCGAGACCCTGCGCGCAATCGCCGAGCACGCCCGGGAGGGCTGCCTGATCGTCGATCCCTGGAACTGCCTGGACACGGGGCAGGTCTTCGCCTACACGGCCGAAGTCGCCGCGCTGAGCGCTCCGCGGTGAGCCGCGTGCTCGTCACGGGCGGCGCCGGCACGATCGGCGCCGCAGTCGTCCGGCGCCTACTCGCCGACCCCGGCTACGAGGTCCGTGTGTCAGATCAACGCCCGGCTCCGAGCTGGATGCGAGAGGGCTGCGAGGTCCACACCGGCGACCTGCGCGACCTCGCCCAGGCGCGCACGGCCACCGCCGGCTGCGGGCAGGTGATCCACCTGGCGGCGATCGTCGGGGGCATCGCGAATTTCCACAAGCTGCCCCACACCCTCACCGAGGTCAACAACGGCCTCTACAACGCCGTGGTGCGCGCTGCCCTGGACCACCAGGTGGCGCGCTTCGTCTATGTCTCCTCCTCGATGGTCTTCGAGCGCGCGACCGACTTTCCCACCACGGAAGCCCACCTCGACGCGTGTCCTCCGCCGCGCTCGGCGTACGGGTTCTCCAAGCTCACGGGCGAGGTCTACTGCCGGGCCGCCCACGCCGAGCACGGGCTGCCGTTCACCATCTGCCGCCCGTTCAATGCCTACGGGCCCGGCGAGCTCCCCGACGCGGAGCCGGGCATCGCCCATGCGGTACCCGACTTGATCGCCAAGGCCCTCGGCGGTCAGCGGCCGCTGCAGATCTTCGGCTCGGGCGAGCAGACGCGCACCCTGACCCATGTCGAGTACATCGCCGTTGGCATCGTCACCGCCATGTCTTCGCCCGCCGGCCTGAACGAGTACTTCAACGTCTCCGCCTCGCAGGAGCTCACGGTGGCCGAGATTGCGCGCATCGTGTGGGAGGCATGCGATCGTGACCCGGCCGACTTCGAGCTCGAGCACCTCCCCAGCTTCGAGGTCGACGTGCAGCGGCGGTGGCCCAGCGTGGAGAAGGCGCAAGCGCGCCTGGGCTGGCAGGCGCGCATCGACGCGCGCGAGGGGATCGGGCGGACCGTGGCGTGGCTGCGCGGGCAGGCGGTCGCGGTGCCGGGCCCCGGCTGAGGCACCGACGGGTACCCTCCGCTGCCTGATGCCCCGCGCGCTGATCACCGGGATCACAGGCCAGGACGGCTCCTACCTGGCAGAGCTCTTGGTGGAGAAGGGCTACGAGGTCCACGGCATGGTCCGGCGCGCGTCGACGGAGAAGTTCGATCGCATCGAGCACCTGCGCGATCGCATCACCCTCCACCAAG
>JBBSIW010000357.1:0-2733 GCA_038231895.1 Solirubrobacterales bacterium
CCCGGGACCGGAGCCGCGCTGCTCGACGACTTCCGCCCTCCGCCGGAGCTCGGTCTCGGGCCGCACGTGAAGCACCTCTACAACCTCTACGTCTACTTCTGGCGCTGGGCGACCTGGAAGGTCTTCGAGCACCACCCAGGCGACGCCGGCGTCGTCGCCTTCGTCACGGTGGCGGGATTCCTCAACGGCCCCGGGTTCGCCGAGATGCGTCACCACCTGCGGCGGTGGGCCGACGAGATCTGGGTCGTGGACTGCTCGCCCGAAGGCCACCAACCTGACGTCCCCACCCGCATCTTCGCGGGGGTGCAACAGCCGATCTGCATCACGATCGCGCTGCGGGATCGTTCCACCGGCCCCGATATGCCCGCCCCGGTGCGCTTCACGTCCGTCGCAGGCACGCGTGCCCAGAAGTTCGAGCAGCTCGCCACCCTTGAGCTCCGCGATCACTCCTGGGCGACCTGCTCGGAGGCGTGGCATGCGCCCTTCCGTCCGCAGAGTGCGAAGTCGTGGTCCTCCATGCCCGGCCTCGACGACCTGCTCGCCTGGTCGGGGTCGGGGGTGATGCCCGGGCGCACGTGGGTGGTCGCGCCTTCACCGGCAGTGCTCCGTGAGCGCTGGCACGGGCTCGTCATGGCGCCGGTTGATGCCCGCGCCGTCCTCCTGGCCGAGCACGCGAGAGACCGCACGATCCACACCAAGCTCTCCGACAACCTGCCCGGCTACGCGACGCTGGGCCCGCTGGCGACCGAGAGTGGCGAGTCGGCCGAACCCGTGCGCTACGAGGTCCGGACGCTTGATCGTGCCTGGATCATCCCGGACAAGCGGGTGATCAATCAGCCCAATCCGAGCGTCTGGCAGGTGCGGGACGCGCTGGGGCAGGTGTTCCTCACGGCTTCCGCGGACATCGCGCCCACGGCGGGACCAGCCAGCACGTTCTCCCGCTTCGTCCCTGACCTTCATCACCACCATGGCCGAGGGGGTCGGGTCTATCCGCTCTGGCTCGACGCGGCCGGGTCGGTGCCCAACGTCGTCCCCGGGCTTCTCGGCCATCTCGCCACGGTTCTGGCGGGCGAGGTGACGGCTCCCGATCTCGTCGCCTATATCGCCGGCTTGTCGGCGCACCCGGGCTACGTCGAGCGCTTCGGAGCGGATCTCGAGCTGCCCGGCCTGCGGATCCCGGTCAGCGCCGACGCCGTCCTCTTCGCTCGGGCGGTCGGTCTCGGTCGCCGGGTCATCTGGCTGCACAGCTACGGCGAGCGGTTCGCGGACGCCGGCGAGGGACGTCCGCCCGGACCGCCGCGCGTGACGGGCGAGGATCGCCCCCTCGTCATGACCGGGATCCCCGACGACGAGGCCGGGATGCCCGAGATGATCGGGTTCGATCTGGCGAGCGGGACGCTCGCGGTGGGAGCGGGACGGGTGACGGGTGTCACCGAGGCGATGTGGGAGTACGAGGTCTCGGGCTACAAGCTGCTCCGCCGGTGGTTCAACCGGCGCAAGCGGGAGCCCGAGGGTCGCCGGTCATCGCCTCTGGACGACATCGTCGCGCGGAGCTGGGCCTCCACCTGGACGAGTGAGCTCGTGGACCTCCTGCACGTCCTGGCCCTACTGATCGAGCTGGAGGCGGAGCAGGCTGCGGTGCTCGACGAGATCCTCGAGGCCCCCCTGGTCACGGTGGAGGGCCTGACCGCCGCCGGGGTGCTGCCGGTCACGGACCGACCCACGGCGGAAAAGCCCCCACGCCAGGCTCAACTCTGACGACGCCGGCAGTGGAGCAGGACGTGCGAGCTCAGGCGGGGCTCGCCACCGCGAGGCCCTCGGCGGCGGCCGCGGCGAGCTGGTCGGCGTCGTAGGAGACGAGCACGAGGTCGTCGAGTGCGAGCTCGAGCGCGGTGGCGAGGTGCAACGCGTCCAACGTCCGCTGAGGCGGTTTCCACGCCTCCATGGCCCGCTTGCGGATCGACGAGGTCATCGGCACGAGGACGAAGTTCCGGACGAGAGCGGGAATGCGCGATGGGACCGCCGCGGCCCGCCTCCTCAGCGTGCACGCCATCTCCACCTCGAGCAACTCGGACGAGACGACCGTCCCGCTTCCCTCGAGCTCTCGGCGGAGCGCGGTCGTCTCGCGCTCGGGGATGAGGAGCTTGACCGCTGCGGACGCGTCTATGTAGACAGGTTCCCCGTTCACCGCTCGCCACGGGCCCAGTCGAGGTCCGCGCTCAGAGCGTGGGACTCGTCGACCGGCTCGTCCAGCCACGGCAGATCCTCGAAGTGGGCGATCGCCGGTCGGGACCCGGGGAAGTCGAGCAGGCGCCTCCGCACCCGGTCGTCCAAGACGACAGGGTTGCGGGCGAGCAGCGCCTGGGCCCCGAGGATCGCCAGGCGGCGCACCTGTCCGGCCTCCGACCGACGCTCGCGCTCGCCGAGGAGGTCACGCGAGGCCTCGAGCGCCTCCGCGAGCTCCGCGTCCTTCACCACGCCGATCCTCGGTGATCCCATAACCCGATGTTACACTAGGGTGTCACACATCAGCGGGTCGCTTCGCGGAGGGCCAGCGCGCGGGCCGCAGCCTCCTCGAGGCGGGGGCGGGGGAGCGCTCCCTTCGTCGCGGCGGCGAGGACGGCGCGGAAGACGCCCCTCGCGTCGGCCGCCGTGCCGTCGACGAGGACGAGGTCGATCCCCGCCCGCAGGGCGTCGACCGCCACGGCGCCGGGCGGCCGTCTCGTCACCTGC
>JBBSIW010000358.1:0-2730 GCA_038231895.1 Solirubrobacterales bacterium
GCTGCGTTCGGCCATTCGGTTGGTGCGCGGGACGGGCCCGACGCGGCCGTCCTCCTGGGAGAGGGCCTCGCCCGCGGCGATCTTGCGCGCCGCGGCGGCCAGGCGCTCGAGCGACGGGCCCATCTCCCTGGCGGTCTTGCCACTCTCGACGACCGACGTGCCGGCGGCCTCGGCGAGCCCCGGGTTGTCGGGGTGCATCGCGGCGACCGCGGGGAGCCCGGCCTCGGCGGCGGCGGTGGCGATGCGTGCGCACGCCAGGCCGTAGCGCCCGCTCGTGAAGGCGGGCCCGGCGATGAGCAGCTCGGCGCCCTGGGCGCGCGCCTGCTCGACGAGCGCAGCGGCGAAGTCGGCGTGCGTGGCGGCGTGGTCGTCGCCGCAGACGGCGGTCGCGACGATCTCGTGCTCGTCGCCCAGCAGCGCCGCCAGCTTGCGGCCGGGCCCCACGGGGCCGTCGCGCAGCTCGGGGCCCGTGCCCGCGGCGTCCTCGCCGCCGACGCCCGCGAAGAACTGGTTGAGGTAGTGGACGACGCGCATCAGGCGGTCGCGTGACAGGTGAGCCGGCCCCAGCCGAGCGGGTTCAGCGCCGAGTAGATCGCCGCCGCAGGCAGCTCGAGCGCGTCGGTGGCGGGGCGGTCGACGAGCGCGACCCGGTCGCGGCCGAGCGCCCGCTCGCACGCCGGGAGGGACAGGCGCTCGTCGTAGTTGCCCACGCTGACCATCGCCGTGGCGCGTGTGGGCGCGACCACCAGTGGCGGCCCGGTGCCGTCGCGCCCGGCCATCTCCGCGAGGATCCCGACCGCCGCGATCCCCTCCTCCTCGAGCCGGTCCATCTTCAGCGCGATGTCGGCGTCGGCGTTGCCGCCGCCCTCCTTGGTCAGGATCGCGGCGTCGATCCCGAGTCCGGCGCACAGTCGCGCGGCGTGCGCCGACACGAGCTCCTTGGCGCCCTGCTCGACGGGCTCCGGGCACAGCACGAGCGCCGCCAGGCAGAGGTCGTCGCGCGCGCGCAGGGCGGCGACCACCGGGTGCGTCTGGTGCAGGTAGGTCGGGTTCTTCAACGCGGGGTGACCGTACTGCCCGCTGACCACCGCCCCGTCGTCGAGCTCGTTCGGCGAGATCACGGTCGGTAGGCCACCGGACAGGCTGCGCCCGTAGACGAACACGTCCTTGAACTTCCCCTGTGTCTGCAGGTTGGTGACGACCGCCACGCGCGGGCGCCCCGCCGCACCCGCCCCCGGCGGGGGAAGCTCCTCCACGGCGTCAGGCTCGGCCTCGAGCGCCGCATCGGCGAGGTGGACCGCGACGCGCAGCAGCCCGCGGCGCACCGCCGCTTCGACGTCCTCCCACGCCGCTCCGTCCGCCCGCTCGAACTCGATCACGAGGTTGTGGGTGGCGGCGAGCGGCGACAGCGGCGCGGCCTGCCCGGACATGTCAAGCACGGCCTCCTGGGCGCGCGGCAGGTACCCGGCGGCGAGGACGGCGGCACCTCGCAGCACGTGGGTCTCGCCGCGGCCGGGGGGCAGCGCAGGCCCGACGAAGCCGGGGAAGACCCCGCCGCCTCCCGGGCCCTTCGAGCACGGCTGGACCGCGTCCAGCGCGCCCACGATCCGGATCGACTCGCCCGGCGCGGCGCAGGCGAGGCGGACCGCGGCGAGCGCGGGGTCCTCGACCAGCGCTCGGGCGGCCTCGTGCGAGACCGTGAGGCGGCCGGAGGCGTAGCTCGTCTGCTCGCCGAGCGCGAGCTCGCGAACCTCGTGGACGAGGCGGCGCAGCCCGCCACCAGTCCCGTTGCGCGGTGTCGTGGCACCCATCTCCGAGCGCAGAGTCTACGGGCTGCGGGTGTGGGCGCGTGGATCAGTCCGGTGGATTCGAGCCGGTCTCGGCCGGAGCCCGGCTGGCGACGCTGTTCGAGAGGGTCAAGCTACGGGGAGCCGTCCGGGCTCCGTCACGAACATCTGTTCGTGCGCGCGGGTAGGGATAGGCAGGTCAGGGTCGAATGACATTGAGCGACTGATGCCAGGCACGAGCGCGATCGAGTGGACGGAGGCCACGTGGAACCCGGTGACCGGCTGCTCGAAGGTCTCTCCGGGATGCGCGCACTGCTACGCCGAAACCTTTGCCGAGCGATGGCGCGGGATTCCCAGCCACCCCTACGAGCAGGGCTTCGACCTTCGTCTCTGGCCGGCGCGGATTGAGCAGCCGCTGCGTTGGCGTCGCCCGCGGATGATCTTCGTCAACTCGATGAGCGATCTCTTCCATGAGGAGATTCCGTTTGACTTCCTGCGTGAGATCTTCGACGTGATGGTCATGGCTGAGCAGCACACGTTCCAGATCCTGACCAAGCGCCACGAACGCTTGCTGGAGCTCGCGTCGTTGCTGCCCTGGCCACCGAACGTGTGGATGGGGGTCACGATCGAGAACCGGCGGTTCGTGCATCGCGCGGATGCGCTGCGGTCGGTCGATTCCGCCGTACGCTTCATTTCCGCCGAGCCGTTGCTCGGTCCGTTGGAGGGGCTCGATCTGAGCGGCATCGACTGGGTGATCGCCGGCGGCGAATCGGGTCCGCGCTTCCGGCCAGTCAAGCCAAACTGGCTTCGAGATCTGCGCGACCGCTGCCAGGCCGAGGACGTGGCGTACTTCTTCAAGCAGTGGGGCGGCATTCGACCCAAGACGGGGGGTCGTACGCTCGACGGCCGGACGTGGGACGAGATGCCGGCCTCGGCAGTAGCC
>JBBSIW010000359.1:0-2707 GCA_038231895.1 Solirubrobacterales bacterium
CGCGCTCCCGGGCCACGAGGGCTACTTCACCGAGACCTTCTGCCGGCGCTCGCGCTACCTCCAGCCGTTCAACGGTCGGCGGGTCGACGCCATCCGCGACGCGCTGCGCGAGGACTTCGCCGCGTCATCCCTGTTTCCCGTCCTCGTCACCAGCCTGCTGGAGGCGGCGGACCGCGTCGACTCGACCACCGGCGTGCAGATGGCCTGCCTCAAGCAGTGGGCGCCGCGCTCGCACCGGCCGCTGGAGCTGCGGGCGCCGGCGCTGCTTCCGGGGCATCGACACCGCGCTGCGCGGCGACGCGCTCGAGCTCGCCTCGCGCCTCCCCGAGGTCGACCTCGCGTATCTCGACCCGCCCTATAACCAGCACTCCTACTACGGCAACTACCACGTGTGGGAGACCCTGATGGCATGGGACGACCCCGAGCACTACGGGATCGCGTGCAAGCGCAGCGACTGCCGTGACCCCGAGAGCCGCAGCCCCTTCAACTCGCGGCCCCGGTTTCGCGATGCGCTCGCGCGGGTGCTGGCCGACGTGCGCGCGCGCGTGCTCGTGCTCTCCTACAACGACGAGGCATGGGTGTCGCTGGATGAGCTGACCGAGCTCTGCGCCCCCCCGCGGTGAGGTCCGCGTACTCGCGTTTTGACTCAAAGCGCTACGTGGGCGCGCAGATCGGCATCCACAATCCCGCGGGCGAGAAGGTGGGCAAGGTCGGTCGCCCGCGAAACGTGGAGTACCTGCTGGTGGCGGGCGAGCGCGGGGGCGTCGCCCGCGCGACGGACCGGCCGCTTACCGCGGCGGCCTGATCGGCTTGAGCTGTAGACGTAGGCTGGGCAATTTCCCCCAGATCTGCGATCGGACAATCCACGCGCACGACTGTCCGATCGCCAAACCCGTGACATAGGGTCCCGAGCGATCTCATGACCGGCGCGTCGGGGCGATCAGGCCGCCGCCTGACGCCCGCTACGTCGCGTTGAAGGTGAACTTCACGCGGCGCCCCGCGAGGGACCGTGAAGCGGTGCGGCACTGGCAATTCTCGCGGTAGACGATCGTCCAACCGCGGACGCGGCCGGCGAAGCGGCGAAGCGCCGACTCGCGAGCGACCGTACGAACGGTGCGGCAGGACAGCTGGTCGCCGATGTCCTGCGAGCTGATCCCGTAGATCTTCCCGTGGCGCTTGCCAGTACGCTTGAAGGTAACCGGCGCGCAGGTCGTCGCACGCCCGCGCACGGCCAGGAGGCCGGCACCGACGAGCACCACGATTCCGACCACCGCGAGGATTCGCCAGCGGCGCACCGGCTGTGCCGCTACAGCCCCTGGACCTCGTCGGTGATCTCGCCCACCGCGCCCTTGGCGTCGCCGAAGAGCATCTGGGTCTTGGGGTCGAAGTAGAGCTCGTTCTCGATGCCCGCGAAGCCCGGGTTCATCGAGCGCTTGATCACGATGATCGACTCCGACTGGTTGACGTCGAGGATCGGCATCCCGTAGATCGGCGAGTCAGGGTTGCTGTTCGCCGCCGGATTGGTGACGTCGTTGGCGCCGATGACCAGCGAGACATCGGTGCGCGGGAACTCGGGGTTGATGTCATCCATCTCCACGAGCTGCTCGTAGGGGACGTCGGCTTCGGCGAGCAGCACGTTCATGTGGCCGGGCATGCGCCCGGCCACCGGGTGGATGGCGTACTTGACCTCGACCCCGCGCGACTCGAGCTCCCCGGCCAGCTCCTTGACGGCGTGCTGGGCCTGGGCCACCGCCATGCCGTAGCCGGGGACGACGACCACCTGACGGGCGTAGGAGAGCTGGATCGCCGCGTCGGCGGCGTTCGTGGAGCGCACCTCGCCGCCGTGCTCGCCGGCGCCCTCGGCACCTTCGGTCGCTCCGCCGCCTCCGAAGCCACCGGCGACGATCGCCGGGATCGACCGGTTCATCGCGTGGGCCATCAGGTTGGTGAGGATCGTGCCCGAGGCGCCGACGATCATGCCGGCCACGATCAGGGCGGTGTTGTCGAGCGCGATCCCGGCCGCCGCCGCGGAGAGGCCCGTGCACGCGTTGAGCAGCGAGATGACCACCGGCATGTCGGCGCCACCGATCGGCAGGACGAGGAAGTTCCCCAACAGCCCGGCCGCGACCAGCACGCCGATGATGAAAATCTGGTCGTGGCTTCCGGCCGCGATGGCCACCGCGAGCCCGATCGCGGCCAGCGCCAGCACGGCGTTGACCACCTGCTGGGCGGGACCGAGCGTGATCGGCTTTCCGGGCAGGATCCCCTGCAGCTTGCCAAAGGCGATGTTCGAGCCCCAGAAGGAGATCGATCCGATGATCGCCCCGAACAGCGAGGCGATCGCCACGTAGAGCGCCTCCGATCCGTAGCCGCCGGTTTGGCGGAACTCGACCCAGGCGATCAGGGCGACCGCTCCGCCGCCGACGCCGTTGAACAGCGCCACCATCTGGGGCATCGCCGTCATCTTCACCTTGCGCGCCGCCGGGACGCCGATCGCGGTGCCGATCACCACACCGACGATGACCAGCCCCCAGTTGCCAAAGCCGGGCGCCAGCAGCGTCGCGATCACGGCCACCGCCATGCCTGCCGCCGCGATGAGGTTGCCGCGGACGGCGGTGCGCGGGCCCGTCAGCCCCGACAGCCCGTAGATGAACAGGCCGAAGGCGACGATGTAGCAGACGTCGATGAAGTTCTTGTCCTGAAAGAA
>JBBSIW010000360.1:0-2699 GCA_038231895.1 Solirubrobacterales bacterium
GCGGGGGCCGCCGGCGCGGGGACGCCCTGGGCGGCGGCGATCTCCTCACCCGCGAGCGACCCCGGCGCAAGTGACATGGGGGCCAGCGCGACGATGGCCAGGCCCGCGCCCACGAGCGACAGCGAGCGTCCCCGCCGCCGCCTGACCGCCTCGAGGAGTCGGGGGTCGCAGAGCTCCCGCTCACCGGGCTCGGCCAAGCTGATGAGCAGCTCGCCGTCGATGTCGAGCGCGAAGGCGCTGCGGTGATCCACAAGCGCTCCAAGCTCGACCGCAAAGCCCAGGTGCCAGCGCCACTCGCCGGTGGGCGCGCGGACCGCCCAACCCGTGGGGTCGGGAAGAGCCGGAGGCCGCAGCGTCCCATCCGGGTGGCTGACGATCAAGCCGGGGCGCGCCAGCGGAGGCGGACGCGTCGCCCATGCACCTTGGAGGCGCACCAGGCCGAGCCTTTCGCTGGCCGCCACGTACTCGAAGCGATCCACCTCGAACCCGAGCGTGTGCGGTGACGTGGCACCCAGGAGCCGCGCACGCGCAACCTTCGCAGGATCGGCATGCGCCGCAGACCATGGCGAGGTTGGCATGAGAACTCTCTTGACCGGAGGGCGGGACAAAATAATTCGACCCCACTAGGTGATCGGCACCAACGCCGGCATCCTGTAATGCAGCGCATCGGCGAGGAGGCACGGTTCCAGCGTGGAACGGCGGTCGACCCGGCACGATAGCCCAGCGGCCACTCCTACCAAGTCAGAGCGCCCTCCTCGACGCCGCCGACGGCTAGGATCGTGGTCTCGCCAGCCGACGATGATGGAGGTGTGCCGATGCTCAAATCGACGCTGGCAGCGGTGGCGCTCCCCGTCCTCATCCTGAGCCTCACGGGCTGCACGAAGACGTTCAACACCAAGGACGTCGAGAAGAAGGTCAACAAGACCCTCTCCTCCCAGGTCGGAAAGCCGGTGAAGACCAAGTGCCCCGGAAAGCTCGAGGCCAAGAAGGGGAAGAGCTATGTCTGCACCGCCGTCGCCGCCGACGGCAGCAGAATGAAGGTCAGGTTGAGGATGCTCGACGACAGCGGCCGGTTCGAGTTCCAGGGCGCTGGGCCCGCCGCCGCCCGGTAGCGCCCCGCGGGTCAGTTGGCGAAGTCGGCGGTGAAGACGGCCGGGCGGCTCGAGCGCCTGGAGGCCCGGGCCACGCCGACACGGCGCAGTCGGGGCGTGAGCAGCACGGCCCGATGAGCCGGAGAGTGGATCCAGTCTCTGACGACGATGCTCGAATCAGCCCCGCGGCCAGGCGGTCCGTAGAGCAGATCGAGGGTCTCGCCGACCATGCTGGCGCGCACGTAGTGCTTGATCCGCCGGTTCCACGAGCGACCATTGAGCGTGTTGTGCGCGTAGTAGCGGCGGCGCACCATGTCGCGCGAATGTTGCTTGGCGGCGGCGGTCAGCTTCCGGCTTGGGTGCAGCGCGCCCAAGCCGTGCTGGGCGCGAAAGCGGTTGATGCCGACCAGCACCTGATACTCGGGCCCGTCCATGAATGCCCGATGTCCGTTGCCCTGGGCGCTGGAAGCCGCCAGGCCCCCAAGCATGCCGACCACCACGAGTACGACGCATGCACGGGCGACCAGCGGCCACCCCCAGAAAGTCGTCCGAAACCGCGTGACGAACGTCCGTCGTCCATCCAGCGATGCAGCCATCCCCTGCGTCCCGTCCGCGTACACGAAGCCTCCCTCAACCGCCCGCGAGCGCATGCTCGCGGCCTTCGGATGAACATCCCCTGTCGCGCCTACGGGGTTAGCTGACGGGCTCGCACCGGCATGGGCCGGCGCTTCTCACGGAGCACCGCGAGATTCGCCCCAAACATGGTTCCCCCGCCCCTCAGCTGCGCTGAGAACTCGGCGTGGGGGGCAAACTAGCATCCCGAGGAGCCTTATTCCACCGTGCCAGGGGTGACTTTGGGGTGAGAGCCGGGTGAGACCCGGGTGAGGCGCGGCGCCCCCAAGGCACCGCGCCCAACCCGATCGTGGGCCGGTCAGTTGAAGCCGACGACAGCGAGATTGATCGCGCTGACCTCACGTTGCCGGCTGCACAGTCGTTGACCGCCCGTGCCGTGAGGCTCTTCGCACCGGGGCCGAGGGTCGATCCGTTGGGCGCCAGACCGATGGTCTGAGGCTGGCCGCCGTTGTCCGAAGTCGTGCTCCCCACGGCGACGACCGTGTCGCCGTCGAGGACCGAATCCGCGAAGTTCCGCGCTTGCAAGCGACCCCCCACGGCCGGCCAGACATACTGCGCGCCATGTCGCAGGAGAACGTGGAGCGCGTGAGAGAGATCATCGAGGCGTTCGTCAGCGGTGACCTCCGGACGGCTCTCCGGGATGCGCATACCGGGATGCGCACACACCGCCTGGCTCCGCTGCCCGATCCGAGGACCTATCGGGGCCCAGCGGGCATGCTCATGGCCTGGGGGGAGTGGACCGCGCCCTACGAGGAGCTCGAGCTGACGGTCGGCGAGCTGATCGAGGCCGACCACCACGTCATCGCCGAGATCCGCCAACACGGGCGACGAAAGGACAGCGGCGAGGTGGTGGACGAGCAGTTCTGGTTCGTCTACACGTTCGTCGAGGGGGAGCTCGTGCAGCAGGACATGCTCGCCAGCAAGCGCCAGGCCCTCAGGGGCCTTGCCATGCTTGAAGACCCGCCGCAGCTGTGA
>JBBSIW010000361.1:0-2670 GCA_038231895.1 Solirubrobacterales bacterium
ACGGGTACGCCGCGGAGCGGATCGCCTTCGGCAAGCCCATCAACGAGCTCCAGGGCCTGCAGTTCAAGCTCGCGGACATGGAGACGGGCACCGCCGCGTCGCGCGCGCTGCTCTACCAGGCGTGCGCCATGGCCGAGCGGTCCAGGTGCTCGGCGGCTACGGGTACGTGACCGACTACCCGGTCGAGCGCATGATGCGCGACGCGAAGATCACCCAGATCTACGAGGGAACCAACGAGGTCCAGCGGGTGATCATCGCGAAGCACATGCGCTCGGGGTGACGGGCGGCCGCACGTCGAGCAGCCCGTCACGAGCCCGATCAGAGGACGGTCAGCAGCTCGACATCACGCCCTTCGGCCAGCGTGACGATGGCCGCGTCGAAGGTGACGAGGGGGACGCCGCTGCGGCGCGCCAGCGTCACGAGGTGTGCATCGGTCACCTGGCGGTGCCCGAGGATCGCCGGCACGTCGCCGTCACCGATCGACACATCGTCGACGAGGAAGCGGTGTCCCGCCACGGCTCGGAGCGCCGTCAGCACCCCGCGCGCGACATCGACGCCGATGGCGCTCGAGAGCACCCTGGGATTTGAGGACACCCGCACGAAGCCGCTCTCGGTGATCGGGCACGTGGCCCATCCCTCCGAGCGGTTGGCCGCGAACCACCGCCGCATCGTCGCGTGGTGCACGTGGGAGTCCCACGCCAGCGCGACCAGCGCGTTGACGTCCAGCAGCGCCACGCCGGGCTCAATCCTCGTCGAGCGCGCGCCGCACCATCGCGGCGGTGATGGGCGGCGTGCCGGCCGGCACGCGGATCACCGGCACGCCGTCGGCGGCCTCGACCCGCGCGGGCGTGAGCCCGCGGCGGGCGAGCTCGGAGATGACCGAGCCGAGCGACCGGCGCTCCCCTGCGGCAAGCTCGCGAGCGGCGGCGACCACATCGTCATCGATCTCGAGCGTCGTCCGCACAAGATGATGCTATCGCATCACCGCATCATGGACCTGCGCGGGCATGTGAGGCCGGGGGGGGCCTACTTGACGGTCAGCGTGCCCGTCATGCCGGCCTGGGCGTGGCCGTCGACGCTGCAGAGGAAGGTGTAGGTGCCCGGCTTCAGCGTGGTCGATACGGAGGCCTTGCCCTTGGCGAAGGTCTTGGTGGCGGCCACGTTCTTGCCGCCGGCGGTGATCGTGACGTTGTGCGCCACCGGCGACGTGTTGGTGAAGTCGATGGTCACCTTGCCCGCCTTGGCGGTGAGCGCTGTGGAGTCGTACTTGAGCTGACCACTGGGATCAGCGGCGAGGGACACCGTGCCGGTGGGCCCGGCGCCGCCCTTGGCCGGCGTGGGGGTGGTCGACGCGCCGCCGGCGCTCGGCGCGGCGCCGCCCTTGGTCCGCGCGCTCTCATGAGCCTTCGCGGGCTTGGCCGCGGTGATCACCGAGGTGGTCAGCGCGGCGGCGAACAACACCACGCTGATCCCGATGACCCCCCGCCCCAAGCCACGCGAGCCGGGGAAGTCCGGACTCCTCAACCCCGCGAGGGCGACGAGGATCGCCCACACCACGAGCAGCACGGCCGCGACGTAGAAGGGGACCTTGCTCGGCTCGCTCGAGGCGAGCAACGTGATGCTGCCGTCCAGCGCGCTCGCCACGGCCGCGAGCCTAACGGATCGCAAGGGCGCGACGCGCCCCGGCCCGAGCGAAACGGCGTGTAGCGAGTCACACTCGGCGACGTATGACACGGTGAAGTCCACGTAGCCACAGCCCTCGGTCGCGTAGACCAGCCCAGTGTCGAGAAGTCGTTGCCGGATCACCGGGATCTCCGAAGTCTCGTCGACCACCCTTCAACTCTCTTGACCGCCCCGCCGCCTCGTGAGCTTTTCCCGCCGCTTCGCGAGCTTCTTAAGGGCGGTCTCTTGCGGAGGGAGCGGAGGCCCGCGCAGCAACCAACCACGTACATACGCTTCAACGACAATGCTCTCGAGCAGGCCGGAGACGTAGGCTTGAACGGCCTCCGCGGCATGATCGGCGACATAGCCCGGGAGAGCGAGGAATTCGGCGTCGGTTAGTGCCAGCTCCTCCGCCAGCTCGCCTTCGTCGACAGGACCGAGCTTTTCGAGCAGCTCGTCGCCGATCTCGGACCCCCACGCCGGCAGCAGCTCGAGGTCGCTGCTGACACCAAGGTAGTTATCGGTCAGATCGTCGCCGAGCAGGGCGACGGCGGCGAGCAGCTCACAGGTATGCGTGCGTCGCGGCTGCGGCTTGTGGTCGAGCGCCGTAACGCGGGTGGCGATCTGCTCGCTCGAGGCCAGTCGGGGCAGATCCAGGATGTCCGCCAGCCGTGGGCTGAGCTCGACCTGGGGCTTGTCCCGGACCTGCCGCAGCGCCTCTTCTGGTGAGAGCGACCCCGCCAAGGGGCCGCCTAGCCCTGGCCGGGAAGCGGAGTGCCCGGCTCGCCGAGCACCGCTCCGTAGGAGGTGATCGCCGGCCTGCCCGCGGATCGCGATAAGCACCGGAAGAACCCACGGGTCACGCCGGCTCAGCCCGCCTCGCCGCGAAACGTGCGCAGTATCCGGTCGAAGGACGGCGCGAGCTCCGACAGGCGGCGAGCGGGCACGACCTGGAAGACGAGCGCGATCAGCTTGCGGTTCTTGAACAGGAAGTAGTGCGCGTGGGCG
>JBBSIW010000362.1:0-2662 GCA_038231895.1 Solirubrobacterales bacterium
CCTGGCCGGAGACCGCTGGTGGACGCAGGTGGAGCTGCCGCGCCAGGCGCGCGCCGCCGGAGCCGACGTGCTCCACCACCCGCTGCCCGCCCACAGCGCCGCCGCCTCCTGCGCCCAGGTGGTGACCGTCCACGACCTCGGCCACGAGCGCGTACCCGAGTGCTTCGATCCTCGCTTCCGGGCCTTTGCCCGCCTCGCCTACCCACGCGCCGCCCGCCGCGCCGACGCCGTGGTGTGCGTCTCGCACACCACGAGCCGAGACGTCGCGGCTCGCTGGGCGCTTCACGGCGATCGGGTGGTGGTGGCGCCTCACGGTCCGGGACAGGACGCCGCCGCCAGCGCCGAGCGTCGTGACGGCTACCTGCTCTACGTCGGCGACGAGGAGCCGCGCAAGAACCTGTCCCTGCTGCTCGCGGCCTACGGGCTCTACCGAGAGGCCGTCCCCGCGCCGCTCGAGCTCGTGCTGGCCGGGGCGGCGAGTGCGCGCGGCCCCGGCATCTCCCTGGTCCCCAAGCCGACCCCGGAACGCCTCGCGGCGCTTTACTCCGGTGCGACGGCGTTGGTCGCCCCATCCCTGCACGAGGGCTTCGGCCTCACCGCGCTCGAGGCCATGGCGGCCGGCACAGCGGTACTCGCCGCTCGCATCGGGGCCCAGGTCGAGGTGTGCGACGCCGCCGCCGGCTACTTCGACCCGCGCGATCCGGCCGACCTGGTCCGGGCCATGGTGGAGGTGACGGGCAACGAGCGAGGCCGCGTCGAGCTCGTGCGACGTGGCCGCTCGCGTGTGGCCGCCTATACCTGGGAGCGCTCGGCGCGCGCGCACCTCGCGGCGTATACGCTCGCCGTCTCGCATCGAAGGAGCCATTCATGAAGGTCGCAATCCTCGGCACGCGTGGCATCCCAGCCTCCTACAGCGGCTTCGAGACGGCGGTCGAGCAGCTCGCCAAGCGCTTCACGGCGCGCGGCCACGAGGTCGTCGTCTACTGCCGGCCGCACGTGGTCGATCGGCGCCTGACCTCCTACCGCGGGGCACGGCTAGTCCACCTGCCGACCGTGCGCAACAAGTACCTCGACACCTTCGTCCACACCTTCCTCTCCGCTCTGCACGCGGGCTACCTGCAGCGCCCCGACGTGGCGCTGTTCTTCATCGCTGGAAACAGCCCCATGTGCCTGATCACGCGCGGGCGCAGCATCCCCACGGTGATCAATGTCGACGGCCTGGACTCAGACCGGCGCAAGTGGCCCGCCCTGGCCAAGCGCTACCTGCGCCTCGCCGAGCGCACCGCCCCGCGTTGGGCCGACCGCGCGATCACCGACTCCCATGCCGTCGCCGAGGTCTTCGAGCGCCGCTATGGCGAACGCATCGGGGTCGTGCCCTACGGCGTGGAGGACCCCGGCTATGCCGGTACGCAGACGCTCGAGCGCCTGGGCCTCGAGCCCCGCAAGTACATCCTGTTCGTCGGGCGCCTGGAGCCCGAGAACAACCCACACCTGCTGGTCGAGGCATTCGCCCGCTTCGATCGCGAGCAGGCGCGTGACATGAAGCTCGTCATCGTGGGAGGCGCGCCCTACGCGGACGACTACATCCGCGGGGTGATGCGCCGCGCCGACCCCCGCGTCATCTTCCCCGGCTACGTCTTCGGCCGCGGCTACTGGGAGCTCCAGCGACACGCCTATGTGTTCTGCGCCCCGACCGAGGTGGGCGGCACCCACCCGGTCATCCTCGAGGCGTTGGCGGCAGGCAACTGCGTTCTGGTCAACGACCATGCCCCCAACGCCGAGACGGTCGCCGACGCCGGTTGGTACTTCTCCGGCCGCGTGGGCGTCGACGACCTGGCCGAGCAGCTCGCCCGCCTGTTCGGCGATCCTGGCCTCGTCGCCGCCTATCGCGCGCGAGCGCTGGAGCGCAGCAAGCGCTACTCGTGGGACAGCGTGGCCAGCGAGTACGAGCGTCTGCTGACCGACGTGCAGGCCAGTCGCGAGCCCGGGCGGCTGCCGCCCGAGCTGGTCGACGTCGATGCACCGCCGCCGGCCGTGGCCGTGGCCGTGTCCTGACCGCGACTCACGTGCTCGGCGTCCGGACCTGCTTGGGGGTCCGTGCCGGCTTTGGGGTGCGCGCCGGCTTGGGAGCCGGCTTTGGGGTGCGCGCCGGCTTCGCGCCGCGCAGCTGAGCCGGGGTGCGCAGCCGCGACGGCTTTGCGCCGCCTGCGATGGATGGGACGGCGACGCTTCCGCGGCCCTTTGGACGAGTCGATAGCTTACCCTTCGCCCCGCTTGCCGGCGCCCCCGGCTGACGGCGCTCGGCCTGCTGGGCGGCGGCCAGCGCCCGTAGCGCCGCGAGGAACTGCTGCTGGATCTCGGGGGTCCGCGGGTCGAGGTAGAGCGCCGCCCGGAGCTCGTCCACCGCCGCGCGGGGCCGGCGGAGCGCGCCGAGGTCGTAGCCTCCGAGGCGCAGCCAGGTCTCGGCGTTGGCCGGCTGCAGTGCAACCGCACGCACCAGCATCGTGCGCGCGGCCTCCTGCCGGCCGACGGAGTTCTCGATGGTCGCCTGCGTGAACAACGGCTCGACGGAGACCGGATTGCGGTGACGGGCCTTGACGGCGTCGACGTAGGCGAGGTCGACGTGGTCCTTGGAGAGCTGGGTGAGGGCGGCGTCGTTGGC
>JBBSIW010000363.1:0-2655 GCA_038231895.1 Solirubrobacterales bacterium
ACGCCCGCCCGTCCTCGTCGCCCCGGACTCCTTCAAGGGCAGCTTCCGAGCCACCGAGGTGGCCGCGGCGCTCGGGCGCGGACTCGAGTCCGCGGGCTGGCCGGTCGACCTCTGTCCGATGGCGGACGGCGGCGAGGGGACGATGGAGGTGCTGCTCACCGCGCTGGGCGGCGAGACGGCGGCGGCTCGGGTGCACGATCCCCTCGGCCGCGAGGTGACCGCCGGCTTCGGGCTGATCGAGGATGGAGGCACCGCGATCGTGGAGATGGCGCAGGCCAGCGGCCTGGGGCTGGTGGCCGAGGACGAGCGCGACGCCGTAGCAGCGAGCAGCGCCGGCACCGGCGAGCTGATCCTGGCGGCGGTGCGCGAGGGGGCGCAGGTCGTGCTCGTCGCGGTGGGTGGCAGCGCAACCACCGACGGCGGAGCGGGCGCCATCGCCGCCATCCGGGACGGCGGCGGCCTGGACGGCGCTGCGCTCGTCGTCCTGTGTGACGTGCGCACGCCGTTCGAGCGCGCGGCGGAGGTCTTCGCGCCGCAGAAGGGAGCCGACTCCGCAGCGGTGGGGAAGCTGACGCGTCGGCTGCACGACCAGGTACGGCGGCTCCCCCGCGACCCGCGTGGGGTGCCGATGACCGGAGCGGCCGGCGGCTTGGCCGGGGGGCTGTGGGCCGCGCTGGGAGCGCGACTCGAGGCCGGTGCGTCCTTCGTGCTCGACGCGTGCGGATTCGACGCGCGGCTGCGCGCTTCGCGGGCGGTCGTGACCGGCGAGGGCAGCCTCGATCCCCAGAGCATGGAGGGCAAGGCCGTGGGTGAGGTGTGCGTGCGCGCCCGCCAGGCGGGGGTGCCCGCGCACGCGATCGTGGGAACCCGTTCGCTGGATGACTTCGAGGCCCGGATCCTCGACCTGCAGACGATCGAAGAGGCCGGAACCCGGGAGTCGATCGAGGAGACCGCCCGCCGGCTCGGCGAGTCGCTGTAGGCCGGCAGGGTACGCTCGCCTCGCCGTGCCCGAGCGCCCGCACCTCTCCCTTCCCTCGCCGGGCACTCGCCGGGCCACCGTCATCGGCGCCGGCTCGTTCGGGACTGCCGTCGCCGTCCTGCTCGCGCGCGGCGGCCTGCGCACGACGCTGCAGGCCCGAACCAGCGAGCAGGCCGAGGAGCTCGGGCGGGTCCGCGAGAACACCGCCTACCTGCCCGGGGTCGAGCTCCCACGCGAGCTGCGAATCGAAGCGGTGAGCTCGGGGCTGTCCCGCGCGGACTACGTGTTCCTCGGGATGCCATCGGGGAAGCTCTACGACGTCATTGCGGCGCTCGACGCCGCGGGCCTGCCGCCGCGGGCCGCCGTCGTGTCGCTGGCCAAGGGGCTGGTCCCACCAAACGGCATTGCGCCCACGGTGCTGCTGCGCGCCCGCTTTGACCCTGCACGCGTGGCGTGCGTCGGGGGGCCCGCTCATGCCCAGGAGATGGTGGGTGAGGGGGCCGGTCTGGTCGCGGCCTCGACCGATGAGACCCTGGCCGCGGCGCTGGCCGAGGTCTTCGCGCAAGCCGGCGTGGTGTGCGAGCGCTCCAGCGACCCGGTGGGCGTGGAGCTGGCCGGGGCCGCCAAGAACGCCGCCGCCCTGGCAGCGGGCGCGACGCAGCGCCAGGGACTCAACGCCGCCGGCGCCGCGGCGGGTCATATCTTCGCCGAGGTCTGGCGCTTCGCCGATGCCCAGGGGGCGCGCCCGGAATCACTCATCGGCCTCGCCGGCACGGGCGACCTCGTGGCCACGGCGCTGGCGCCGTTGAGCCGCAACCGGCGGGCCGGTGAGCTGCTGGCCGAGGGCGTGCCCGCCCGGGAGATCCCGAGACGAATCGGCCAGGCCGTGGAGGCGCTGGAGTCGGTCCCTCTCTTAGCTGGCGCCCTCAGGCGTGCCCGCGTCGATGCGCCGGTGACGGCCGCGCTGGGTCGGCTCATCTCGGGCGAGCTGCCCCTCGCCGACTGGGTCGCGCTCGTACGCACCACGGTTCCCCCACCCGCGCGCTTCGAGCGCGAGCCGGGCCGCTTCCGGCGGGCGTGGTCGGCTTTGCGAGCAGGGCTCCGCCGCCGCGGGTGAGCGCTACCGACCCTCGGCCAGGGTCGTGACCACAGCTTCGTAGACACCGGCCCCGTGGCGCTCCTCGGCGACCCGCACGTTCTCCCGGCGGGCAATCGCATCGCGCAGGCTGGGGTCTCGCTCCAGGGCATTGGCCACCAGCCAGAAGGTCCCCACCACCTCCGCCGCCTCCATGTCCTCGCGGGAGTCTCCGGCCGCGATGCAGTCCTCACGCGCAAAGCCTCGCGCCTGCATGTGCCGGGCCACGGCGCGAAGCTTGGAGGACCCGCCCGGTATGAGGTGATAGGCGTGGGCGCGCTGCACCGTCGGCATCGTCGGCGAGCGCCGATGCAGCACGCCGTTGTCGACCAGGCGCAGGTGGCCCATGCCCGCGCTGCGGAGCACCTCCCCAGCCTCGGAGGGATCGACGTCGCCGCGGAAGAGGTGGGAGATCTCGCGGCCCAGGTGCCAGGGCGCGTGGGATTCGAGGCGCCCTGCGTAGCGGTCGACCAGCAGGGCCGGCGCGCCGGAGTCGGTGATCTGGTCGTGGATGGTGCGCTCGCCCGGCTGGAGCTCGTCG
>JBBSIW010000364.1:0-2648 GCA_038231895.1 Solirubrobacterales bacterium
CGGCAACCACGAGGTGATGGTGCGCGGCACCTTCGCCAACATCCGCCTGCGCAACCTCCTGGTACCCGGCACCGAGGGCGGGGTGACCGTGCACCTGCCCGCCGAGGAGCAGATGCCGATCTTCGACGCAGCCATGCGCTACCTCGAGGCCGGCACGCCGCTCGTGGTGTTGGCCGGCAAGGACTACGGGTCGGGCTCCTCACGCGACTGGGCGGCCAAGGGCACGCTGCTGCTCGGCGTCCGCGCCGTGATCGCGGAGAGCTTCGAGCGCATCCACCGCTCCAACCTCGTGGGGATGGGCGTGCTCCCCCTCCAGTTCGCCGAGGGCGACTCGGTGGAGTCACTGGGCCTGACCGGGCGGGAGACGTTCGAGATCGCCGGCCTCGAGGAGGGCAACGCGCGCGAGCTCAGCGTCCGCGCCGACGACGCCGAGTTCACCTGCCGCGTGCGGATCGACACGCCCAAGGAGGTCGAGTACTTCCGCCACGGCGGCATCCTGCCCTTCGTGCTGCGCCAGCTGCTCGCGGGCTAGCAGTGGCGCTTCCCGACGTACTCCGCGCCCTGCTCACCGCTCCCGGTCCGTCTGGACACGAGACGGCGCCGACCGCGATCTGGCGGGAAGCGGCCGGGCAGTTCTCAGAAGTACACGGGGACACGCTGGGCTCGTCGGTTGCCCGCGTGCCCGCCACCGGCGGCGGCCCGCTGCTCGCCCTCGTCGGCCACATCGACGAGATCGGCCTGATCGTCACCCACATCGACGACGACGGCTATCTGTACTTCGGCGCGGTCGGCGGCTGGGACTGGCAGATCCTCGTCGGCCAGCGGGTGGAGATCGTCACGCGCGAGGGGTCGATCCCCGGCGTGGTGGGCAAGAAGCCCATCCACCTGCTCAAGGACGAGGAGCGAAAGCGGGTGGCCGACGTCAAGGACCTGCACATCGACATCGGCGCCCGCGACGGCGACGACGCTCGCGCGCTCGCGCGCATCGGCGACGTCGCGGTCATCGCCGGCGAGCCGGTCGAGCTTCCCAACGGCCGCGTCACGTCGCGCTCGCTGGACAACCGGCTCGGCGCCTACGTGGTCTACGAAGCGGCGCGCCTCGTCGCCGAGGCGGGCGGGGCGCCGGGCGAGGTGGCTGCCGTGGCGGCGGTCCAGGAGGAGATCACCTTCGCGGGAGCGCATACGTCGATCTTCGCGCTCCGACCGGACCTGGCCATCGTGGTCGACGTCACGCACGCCACCGACGCGCCGGGCATCGACGTCAAGGAGCTGGGCAAGCATCCGCTGGGCTCGGGGCCCGTGCTCGAGCGCGGGTCGACGCTGAGCCCGCAGGCGTTCGAGCTCCTTTACGACACGGCCGAAGCCGAGGGGATCGCGTTCACGGTCTCCGCCTCCGGGCGGCGGACCGGCACCGATGCCGACGCCGTGCACATCTCCCGCGCTGGGGTACCGACCGCTGTAGTGTCGGTGCCGCTGCGCTACATGCACTCTCCCGTCGAGATGGTGGCGCTCGAGGATGTCGCGACATGCGCCCGACTCGTCGCGGCCTTTGCCCAGCGCCTCGAGCCGGGCGTCTCCTTCGCGCGGTAGGGGTTCGCGTGCTGCTGCTGTTCGACATCGACGGCACCCTGCTCCTCGCGGCCTCCGACCAGCACCGCGACAGCATCCACGCAGCGCTGCGCGAAGTGCACGGGGTCGTCGACCCGGCTGCCGTCCACTTCGCGGCCCCGGGGCGCACCGACGGCGAGATCGCCCGTCAGATCCTGCTGCGCAGCGGCGTCTCCGCCGAGCGCATCGATGACCGCACGGACGCGGTGCGCGACGTGACCTGCCGGGAGTTCGCCCGGCGCTGCCCCGATGACCTGCGCGAGAAGGTGGCGCCGGGCATGGTCGAGCTGCTCGCCGAGCTCGAGAAACGCGACGGCTTGCGCCTCGCGCTGCTCACCGGCAACTTCGAGCCGATCGCGCGCCTGAAGATAGACCGCGCCGGGCTCGGCCGCCACTTCGAGCGGGGGCAGGGCGCGTTTGGCTCAGACCACGAGGACCGCGCCGAGCTGCCGCCGGTGGCCCGGGCGCGAGCCGGCGACAACGGCCGCGCTCATCCCCGCGGGCGCACCGTGGTCATCGGCGACACCCCGAACGACATCGCGTGCGCCCGCGCCGACGGCGTGGGGTGCCTGGCGGTCGCGACCGGGCCGTTTCGGGCGGCCGACCTCGGCGCGGCGGACGCGGTCGCTCCCCACGCCCGGGCGCTGAAGAGAGAGCTGGAAGCCCTGCTCGACGACGACGGTCCGTCGGCCCGAGTTCGTTAGCATCGACCGCCGCCGTGAATCCTGCCGAACTGCACCCCGGGCCCATAGGCGAGCAATCAATTGCGCAGAGCCTGCCGACCGATGGGCCCGCCCGCCCGCCGGCGGAGGTCGCCCATCCGCCCGAGGTCGCTCCCGCCGGGCCGCACGACGGATTGGAGCGCGCCCTGACCGCGGTCGTGACGGCGGTGCCGATGTTCGCGGTCGGCCTCGCGGCGTGGCTGGCCTGGGACACCGCACTGCACTGGCAGGACCTGGTGATCCTCACGGTCTGCTACGTCCCGGTTGGGCTCGGCGTGACGGTGGGCTTCCATCGTCTGCTCACGCATCGCAGCTTTC
>JBBSIW010000365.1:0-2633 GCA_038231895.1 Solirubrobacterales bacterium
GATCTCGAGGTTGGCCGCGTAGCCCGGAGCCAGCGCCACCTGGTTCTCGCCCGCCGCGCACGGTGCCATGTACTCGTGGGCGCCCAGGCCTCCCATCATTCCCACGTCTGACTCCACCCGGTACCACTCCAGTCCGCAGCGATCGAGGATCCGGTCATAGGCAGCGATGTGCTTGTCGTATCCGGCCGCCAGCCCCTCGGCGTCGCGGTCGAAGGTGTAGGAGTCCTTCATGATGAATTCGCGCGTGCGCAAGACCCCCGCGCGCGGACGCGGCTCGTCGCGCTCCTTGACCTGGAAGTGGTAGAGGATCAGCGGCAGCTCGCGATAGGAGCGCACGACCTGAGCCACATGCGTGGTGACCGCCTCTTCGTGGGTCATGGCCAGCACGAGCTCGGCCCCCTTGCGGTCCTCGAGCTTGAACAGCTCGTCGATGCCGTCACGCCCGGTGCGCCGCCATGGCTCGATCGGCTGCAGGACCGGCATCAGCATCTCCTGGCCGCCGATGGCGTCGATCTCCTCGCGGATGACCTGCACGACGCGCTGGTGCACCCGCCAGCCCGCGGGCAGCCACGACCATAGCCCCGCTCCGACTTGCCGCACGAGTCCGGCCCGGACCATCAGCTTGTGGGAGAGCGCCTCCGCGTCGGCGGGCGCCTCGCGCTCGGTGGGCAGCAGGTACTTGGAGAGCCTCGTCATGGTGCGTGCAAGCGTAGAGGGCAGCCGCCGTTTGCATCGCCGACGCCTTGGATAGAACAGTTCCAGGCCCCACGACCAAGGAGACCGCATGGCATACGACGTACCGGACCTTCCCTACGACTACGACGAGCTCGAGCCACACATCGATGAGGAGACGATGCGCGTGCACCACGACAAGCACCACCAGGCCTATGTCGACAAGGCCAACGCGGCGCTGGAAGGCACCGACAAGGCGGACGCCTCCATCGAGGAGGTCCTGCAGGATCTCGGCTCGCTTCCCGACGACAAGCAGACGGCCGTGCGCAACAACGGCGGCGGCCATTACAACCACACGCTGTTCTGGGAGTCGATGAGCCCCGACGGCGGCGGAGAGCCCGAGGGCGACCTCGCAGCGGCGATCGAGTCGGCGTTCGGCTCATTCGACGACTTCAAGGAGCAGGTCAAGCAGACCGGCATCGGTCAGTTCGGATCAGGGTGGGCATGGCTGGTACACGACGGCTCGGGCCTCGCCGTGGTCGGCACGCCCAACCAGGACAACCCGATCTCCGACGGCAAGACGCCGCTGCTCGGCGTCGATGTGTGGGAGCACGCCTATTACCTCAAGTACCAGCAGAAGCGCCCGGACTACATCGACGCGTGGTGGAACACGGTGGATTGGGGGAAGGTCGCCGAGCGCTACTCGGCGGCTGCAAACGCTTAGCTGGGGCTCGGGGGCGGGCCGGGGACCATTCCCGGGGGCGGCTGTCGAGCCCTCGGGACTTCGTCCCTTGGGCTCTCACCGCGAGTTCCCCGGGAATGGCCGCCCGGTCCGCCCCCAGCGCGCTGGTCGCTCCGGTAGCTCAAGGTCGGGCACTGGTCTGACACGATGAGGTGGCGCCATGACTTGGCGCTACTTACGACGAAGGAGCCTTCAATGGTCGAGTCTCACGACTCTCACGATGAGTCATCCGCGGAGTCACCCGTCCGGGGAAAGGACGAGGAGCCCACAGAAGCCCACGGCGGCAACGAATCCGAGCAGTCAGGCGGCAGCGGAGCGGGCGCCGGCGGCCAGGATAGTGAGGACACTCACAAGCCGTCCGAGAGGCAGGGCGGCGAGTAGAGGGCCCCGCGGCCCACGCCCGCCCGCCCGCAGCGGGAGCTCCTACTCCTGGCTGTAGGCGGGCGCGGCGTTGCGGCTGGGCGCGGCCCTCGCGCCTCTGGCGCCCCGTCGATAGGCGGCGAGGAGGGCGCGGACGGTGGCCGAGTAGGTCGGCCTGGGGCCGGTGAGCCGCCAGGCGATGTTGATCTTCCCCTTGCGGCCACGCAGGTGAATGATGCCCGCCTTGAGCCCTGGGGCGTGGACGTCGCGGGCGCCCACCGGTACGGGCACGGAGAGCTGCGCGCCGCGGCGCAGCCGCGAGGTCCATGTGAGCGTCGCCCCCCCGGAGCTCGTGCGCAGGGTGAAGTCCAGCGGGCCGAAGGCCGTGGCCCCCCCGTGCACGGCCACGGTCTGGCCGGGCTCGAGCCAACTGGGCGAGAGGGCTGACATGAGCACCACGCCGTTGTCCTGCTCGCGGATGAGCATGTTGCGCAGGAGCGAGACGTATTCGGCAGCCCCCCACCCGTGGGGCACGGTCGCAAGGTCCACGCTCCGGTTGCCGAAGGGCATGAGGCCGGTTTCAAACGAGCCGTTCGTCGAGGTGGTGTGGGCCAACGAGTCGTAGAAGCCGCGGACCACGTTGCCCTGCTCGCCCCGACGCAGCATCGTCTCCAAGGCACGGTATCCGATGACCGCGTGGAGCATGTGCGGGTCGCCATAGGTGGCGATTCCCTCCGCGGACTCCGCGCGCACGTGGTTCAGCGTGGCCGTGACCAGGGGATCGGTGGGGGCGAACGGGCTCCCGGGGTAGGCCGCCCAGTAGTTGCCCCAGTCCTGACCCCCTGGCACGTCGAAAGCC
>JBBSIW010000366.1:0-2614 GCA_038231895.1 Solirubrobacterales bacterium
CAGCGACGAGGAGATCCGCGAGGGCGTCCGCCTGCTGGCCGAGACCACCGGCATCTTCACCGAGACCGCGGGGGGCGTGACGACCGCGGTCCTCGCCCGACTCGCCGAGCGCGGGGACATCGAAGCCTCCGAGCGCGTGGTTCTCGTCATCACCGGCGACGGGCTCAAGACGCTCGATGTCGCGCGCGACACCTTCGAGACCTACGAGATCGAGCCAACGCTCCAGTCCTTCGCCGACGGCGTGCCTACAGTGGTCGCGGCGTAGCGCCATGGCAGTGGCGGTGAAGATTCCCACCCAGCTGCGGGCCGCGGCCGACGGCGCCGCGGAGACGCAGGTGAGCGGGGCGACCGTGGGCGCGGTTCTCGAGGCGCTGTTCGAGCGTTTCGGCGACCTGCGTGATCGCATCTACGAGGACGGTGACCTGCGGCGGTTCGTCAACGTCTACGTCGGGGGCGAGGACATCCGATTCCTCTCCGGGCTCGACACCGAGGTGGCCGACGGCGACGAGGTGACCATCCTGCCCGCAGTCGCCGGCGGTCGCTAGACCTCAGCCGCCGAGGCCCACCGCCAGGGTCAATTGCAAGAATGCCGCCCCTACGATCCGTGATTGGAGCAAGATGCCACGACGCCTGACCGTGCTCGTCGCCGTTCTCGGCCTGGCCCTGGTGGCTGGCTGTGGCGGCAGCGACAAGAAGCCCGAGACCAAGTCGACCGCCAACGCTCCGACCACCAACGCTCCGACTGCCAACGCTCCGGTCACCAAGGCCGAGTATGAGACGAGGCTCGTGGCTGGGCTTCGGCCCGCGCAGGCAGCGCAGGCGGTGGCCAAGCGCATCACCAAGGCGAGCTCGCCCGAGAGCGCCGCCAAGGTCTTTGACCAGGTGGGCGGCATCTACCAGAAGGCCTATGAGGACATCAGGCCGATCATGCCCCCCACCGACATCGCCGCTGTGCACACGCAGGTCGTGGCTGCGCTGCAGGGCCTCGCGCGCGACTCCAACCAGGCGCGCGACTCGCTGCGCAGCAAGAACAGGACCGCATATACCGCCGCGCTCAAGGACCTCAAGGGACAGGGCGTCAAGCTCCAGGGCCTGGGCCGGCAGCTCACCGCACGCGGGTACTAGCCGCGAAGGCCAGCGGCAAAAGCGTGCGAAACAAGGTTCACGAGGCAGCGGACCAAAAAACTGGGGTTGCCATTAGGTGTCCTGATCCGGTAGGACGTGTCTATCCCATTTCTCCAAGGAGGAGTTCATGCGTCATTTCAAGGGCGTAGCACTGGCTTTTGCGGCCGTGCTCGTCGTCGGTGGTGGCATTGGTACGGCCCTTGGCCAGAGCGGCCAAGGCAACGGTGGTAGCAGCGGGAACGGCGGTAACGTGACCATAGGCGGCGGCGGAAATGGCGGCGCAGGTGGCGCGGGCGGCACGGGCGCAGCCTCACCCGGCGGCGCCGGCGGCGCCGGTGGTGCCGGACCCACCGTGACCGGTACCGGCGGCAAGGGCGGCGACGGCGGTCCGTGCGGCGGCGGCGGCGGCGGGGGCGGCGGCGTTGGCTCCAGCGGCGGCGGCGGCGGTGGTGGTGGGTGCTTCAACACCACCCAGCCCGTGAGCCGGTCGACCACCACCAGGACGACGACGCGGCGTGCTCTGACCTGCGAGGAGCGCAACGGCGTCAACTCGCGTTTCTGCCGCACGCCCGTGCGGTTCGTAGTTCGTCGGGCCCGCTTCGGCGGCTGACGCCTCGTGGATGGACGGGCCGCCTTCGAGCGGCCCGTCCATCCACTCTTTCCTGGCAAGGGCTGCCCGACCACGGCAACAGGTCCGTATCCTGAGTAACTGATGGCGACCAAGCCGGTGTTCGAGATCGCGCAGGAGCAGGGAGTCTCCAGCCAGGAGCTGCTCACGTGGCTGCGCGCCGCCGGTGTGGCCACCGAGAAGTCCTCGTTCTCTCTGGTTGACGAGGACCGCGCGCGCCAACTCATCTCAGCGGGGCGCACGTCCGCCCCATCTCCCGAGCCCCAGGGGCCGCTGGTCTGGCCCGAATGGATGCAGCGAACGCCTCGTCGCCAGCGCGCCCAGGTGCCCGGCCGCAAGCCCCCTCGCGCGAACGAGGGTCCGAGCAGGGCCTTCGATCAGCCGGCGCCGACCGATCAGAGCCCTCCCGCGGCGGGTGGTCCGCAGGCTTTCGTCGATCGGCCCTCCCGAGCTCCCGAACGCCCAGCCCAGACGCCGGACCCTCCGCGTCCCGCGCCCCCCCGGCGGCCATCGCATGCGCGGGAGCGGGCGAGCGAGCCCCAACCACGAGACCGCCCGCGCCAGGCTCCGCGGAGTCCTGCGAGCCCATCACGCGGTGGCTCCCCGGCGCAACCTGCGCGGCCCGGCCCCACCGACTACTGGCCGGAGTCTGCGCGCCCCACCCAGCCTGCGCGCCGCACCCGGCCTGCACCGCGTGCGGATACAGCCTATGAGGGGGCCAGGGTAGATCCGGCCCTCGCCCCCACGGGCAGCTCATTCGAGCGGCGGCGGCGCCTACGCCAGCTGCGACGGGCGCGCGACGCCGAGCTGGCCAAGCCCGGCGGCCAGTTGATCGCGCGGCGCCGAGACGGCGAGATCCGG
>JBBSIW010000367.1:0-2612 GCA_038231895.1 Solirubrobacterales bacterium
CGCCGGTGTGCACGAACAGATCGGCGCTCTCCGTCGCTCGCTTGACCGGGTAGAGGAAGTCACCGGGCAGTGCTTGTGCGCTGACCGACACCAGCCCAACGCCGCCTCCGGCGACGACCACCGCGCCGGCCAGGCCCGCCAGGCGTCGGCGCAGGCCGAGCCCGCCGGCAGGCGCAGACTGCCTCGCTCCCTTGCGCGGTTGCTGCTTCGTGGCTGCAGCAGCCAGCGGGGCCAGCTCGGTACGCGCCGCCGAGACCAGTCGCTGCCGCAGGTCGGCATGCACGGCAAGATCCATCGCTGGCAGCTCGACGAGACGAATCGAGGCGACCAGCTCGACCAGCTCACGCACCCGCTCGGAGCGCGCCTCGGCTCGGCCGTCCACCGCAGCGGCGAACTCCTCGATCTCGCGGCGCGAGACTGGCGTGCTCATCGTGTCGTCCTCGGGTTGCCGGTGTGGCCGGCGCGCATGGGTGAACCTGTCTCGACCAACGAGACGCGGCTCCGCGGAGTTACGTTGGTCATCGCAGGTCCTCGGGGACGAGCTTGGCCAGGTTGCGGACCGCTCTCAGCTGCAGCTGCTTGACCGCGCCCTCGCTGCGGCCGAGCGAGGCTGCGGTCTCCGCGATCGACAAGCCCTGGCAGAAGCGCAGCACCAGGCAGTCGAGCTGTTCGGGCGCCAGCTTTCGCATCGCCTCGACGAGGGCGGCGCTGGTGAGCGAGGCCAGCACCTGGGTCTCCGGGCCGGCACCGGTGTCCACCCGCTCGGGAACCTCGTTCGCGACTACCTCGAGCCTGGAGCGGCTGGACTTGTAGTGGTCGGTGACCAGATTGCGGGCGATGGTGGTCAGCCAGGCGCCGAAGTCACGGCCCTGCCAGGTGAACGAGGAGATCGAGCGCAAGGCCCGGAAGAACGTCTCACTGGTGAGGTCCTCGGCCAGCGCGGCCTGGCCCAGTCGTGCGTACAGGAAACGGTAGATCCGGTCGGCGTAGTGGTCGTAGAGGAGTCCGAACGCCTCGGCGTCGCCGGCTCTGGCGAGGTCGACCAGTGCCGCGATCCGGTCGGTGCCGGGGTCCTCCCCTCCCGACGGGCCGTCGACCCGACCGGATCGGCCACGTCCCGCGGCCCCACCGGAGCTCCGGGCGGGGCGTCGCGACGCTCGCACGTCGGCGCCGCTGAGCAGTAGGGATTCGAGAGCGGACTCGGCCCCGGGGGCGGCGGGCACGGCTAGCACGAGCGCGACGGCGCGCCGCAGCACTTCGAACCCGGTGGCCGGCAGCGCCACGATTGGACCGGGAGGCCCCATCCTGCTCCCTCCGCCCCGGTGCAGCTGCCACCGGAGCCGTCCGCGCGATCGTACCGGCGGTCGCCGGGAGCCACCACCGCTTCGCCGAACGGTCGTCGACGACGGCCGCAGCACGGGCCCGTGGGAGACTGCCGCGGTGACCTGTGACTCCGCCGCCGGCACGCCCCGAGAGCGGGTGCTGGTCTACGGCAAGCCGGGCTGTCACCTGTGTGCCACCGCCGAAGAGGTGGTGACTGCGGTGTGCGCCGAGCTCGGCGTGAGCTGGCGTCGGGTGGACATCAGTCGCGACGCGGCGCTGATGCATCACTACGGGGAGCAGATCCCGGTGGTCTTCGTCGACGGGCGTCAGCACGACTTCTGGCGGGTCGACTCCGCCCGCCTCCGCGCCGCCCTCACCGCCCATCCGTGAGTTCCCGACCGCCCATCCGTGACTTCTGATCGCACCTGGGCGGCCGCGCGCGCTGCGGTTCGCCGGGATCCGGCGCGACGCGTGAGCCACCTCACGCGCACCCTCGCCGATTTTGTTCCCGCGTTCACAAGCTCTTAGAGTGGGGGGCACCGCCGCCCCTCCGGCCGCCGCCGCGAAAGTCCACGGGCGAGCGCCACAGGAGCATCGTGACCCAAGCACGTATCCGCCGCGCAGCGACGGACGCCGCCCTGCGACCTGGACGCGGCATCCCGGAGGCCTCCGTGGCCCGCCTGCCGATTTATCTGCGCGCCCTCTCCGCGCTGTCCGATCGCGACATCGCGACCTCCTCGTCCGAGGAGCTGGCGCAGGCGGCCGGTGTCAACTCGGCAAAACTCCGCAAGGACCTGTCGTACCTCGGCTCCTACGGCACCCGCGGAGTCGGCTACGACGTCGAGTACCTGCGCTACCAGATCGCCCGCGAGCTCGGGCTCACCCAGGACTGGCGCGTCGTGATCATCGGCGTCGGCAACCTCGGCCAGGCCCTGGCCAACTACGCCGGGTTCAGCACTCGCGGCTTCCGCATAGTCGCGCTGGTGGACGCGGATCCGGCTCGGGTCGGCCAGCGCATCGGTGACCACACGATCCACGGGGTGGAAAAGCTGGAGACGCTGGTCGCGGAGCACAACGTGTCCATCGGGGTCATCACGACGCCGGCCGGCTCGGCGCAGAGGGTGGCCGATCGGCTGGTGGCGGCCGGCGTCTCGAGCATCCTCAACTTCGCCCCGGCGGTCATCTCGGTCCCCGACGGGGTCGACGTACGCAAGGTGGACCTGTCGATCGAGCTGCAGATCCTCGCCTACCACGAGCAGCGCAAGACCCTCTCCTGTGGCGACAGCACC
>JBBSIW010000368.1:0-2591 GCA_038231895.1 Solirubrobacterales bacterium
CCGCCGCGGGGACGTCGTGGACTACGAGGTGACCGCAGAGCGTGGCGCGCCCCACGATCGGACCTTCGAGGTGGCTGCCAGCGTGGCCGGCGTGCGACTCGGCCGCGGGTCGGGGCGCAGCAAGAAGGATGCCGAGCAGGCGGCGGCGCAGGCAGCGTTGCTGGCGCTCGGCGCTCCCGGCCTGCAGGCGTGAGGCGCCGATGCACCTGAAGTCGATCCGGCTGAAGGGCTTCAAGTCCTTCCCCGACCGTACGCAGCTCGAGTTCGGGCCTGGCGTGAGCGTGATCGTCGGGCCAAACGGATCGGGCAAGTCAAACGTCACCGACGCCGTCCTCTGGGCCCTCGGCGAGCAGTCGCCGCTCGCCGTCCGCGGTCACTCGATGCAGGACGTCATCTTCGGCGGTGCCCGGGGGCAGCGGGCGCGCGAGTCGGCCGAGGTGGAGATCGTGCTCGACAACCACGACGGCAAGGCCGCGCTCGAGTGGTCGGAGATCTCGGTCCTGCGGCGACTGCACCGCAACGGTGAGGGCGAGTACCGACTCAATGGCGCCCGCTGCCGGCTGGTCGACGTGATCGAGGTGCTCTCCGACACCGGACTGGGCAAGGAGATGCACTCCGTCGTCTCGCAGGGGCGCGTGGAGGCGGTCATCTCCTCAAAGCCCCGCGATCGGCGCCTGCTCATCGAGGAGGCCGCGGGACTGGGCAAGCACCGCAAGCGCCGGCGCAGGGCGCAGCTCAAGCTCGGGCGCACGCAGGAGAACCTCGACCGCGCCCTCGACGTCGAGCGCGACGCGCGCTCGCGGCTGCGCCCCCTCAAGCGCCAGGCCGAGGCGGCAGAGCTCCACGCGCGTCTCGAGCGCCAGAGCCTGGAAGCCCGCTGGGAGCTGGTCCGAGACGACGTCCGTGTCCGGCGAGCCGCGCTGTCCGCGGCGCAGGAGGCGGCCGTCCGGGCGCGGGAGCGCCGCGACGAGGTCGAGCTGGAGCTGGCCCAGGTGGCATCGCGCCGCGAAGTGGCCGAGGAGGCGCTGGCCCGTCGTGCGGAGCGTCGTGAGGCGCTCTCCCAGCGCCACTTCGCGGCGCGCTCGGCGTGTGAGCGCGTTGGCATGCGACTGGAGCAGGCGGGCGCCGCGACCGATGCGCTCGCCGAACGGATCGCGGCCCGCCGCGTGCACGTGGCCTCGCTCGAGGCCGAGGCGCTCGCAGACCAGGGGGACGGCGTGGACGAGGCCCGCGTCGCGGAGCTGGCCGCGGAGCTCAAGGTACTCGAGGGCGAGCGCCGAACCCAACTCGATGAGCAGGTGGCGGACATGGAGGTGCAGCGCGCGCGCGCCGAACAGGCGCTGGAGACGGCCGAGCTCCGAGTGGCCGCCGCCGCCGAGGCGCTGAGGACCGCCGACGAACGGGCGGACGGTGCCCGCGCCGGGCGAAGAGAGGCAGAGCGCACGGCCGACGGCGCCCGCCGGGAGGCTGCACGCGTTGGGGCTGAGCTGGCTGCGGTCAACCACGTCCTGCGCGCCGCGACGCCGCCCGGATGGATGGGCGACGAGCACGCTGCCCTGGCCGATCAGCTCGAGGTGGAGCCCGGCTTCGAGGCTGCGGTCGCCGCCGGGCTCGGGGGCCGCCTCGCCGCCGCCGTCGTAGAGGATCGTCGTCGCGGCGGCGCGCTGCTCGATCGGGCGGGTCCCGATGGGGGCGCCGCGATCGTCGCGGGCGAGCCCGGCGCCCGGCCCGCTGGCGGTGACCCACCGACCCCCGGTGCCCAGCCGCTGCTCGAGCGGGTCACGGCCATAGGCGCGGCGCTGGCCGCAGCCCGCGCGCTGCTCGCCGACGCGTGGTTGGTCGAGCGGCTCGATGACGTGTCCCACGGCTTCCGCGGGGTCGCGGTCACGCGGGACGGGCGCGCGTGGTTCGGCGCCTCACGCGAGCTGCACCAGATCGCCGCGGGGGGCGAGGAGCGCATCCTGGCGCAGCGCAACCGCCGCGAGGGTCTGATCGGGGCCAGTGAGCGCGCTGCGCAGGCAGAAGGTCTTGCTCTCGAAGCCGTGCGGAGCGCGGAAGGGTCGGTCACCGACGCCGAGCTTGCGCGTCACGAGGCCGACGGGGCCCTGCGCGCTGCGTCGCGAGCGCGCGACCAGGCGGCGGAGGACGCCCGCCGCCAGCAGTGGCTCATCGATCAGCGCCGGGAGGCACCCGATGAGGGCCCCGCCGCGATCCGGCGTGCCCAAGTGCAGGCCGAGCTCGAGGGCG
This sequence comes from Solirubrobacterales bacterium, assembly GCA_038231895.1. Lineage (GTDB taxonomy): Bacteria > Actinomycetota > Thermoleophilia > Solirubrobacterales > Solirubrobacteraceae > JALYZC01. Next base: position 2,248 of record JBBSIW010000368.1, read on the forward strand.
AGCAGCGCATGGCGGAGCGCACCCGGCGCCTCCGGGCGCAGCGCGAGCGCCAGCTGGTCGGCGAGCGCGAGAGTCGCGCGCGCGACGAGGCCCTCCTGCCCACGGCCAGGCGCGCAGTGGAGTCACTGCAGGCCGCGTCTGCGGCGCTCGTCGAGCAGGCTGCACACGCCGAGTCCGCGCTCGCGGCGGACCGCGCGGACGGTGAGGATGTCGCGGTGCAGCTGCGCACCTGCGCTGCGCGGGAGGCCGAGCTCCAGGCGAGCTTGCGCGCCCGGGGCGAGACGGTGACCGCGGCCGAGGTGGCGGCGCAGCAGGCGCGTGACCGGGCGGCCGAAGCTGCCACC
>JBBSIW010000369.1:0-2588 GCA_038231895.1 Solirubrobacterales bacterium
CGACTTCGACACCGAGGCCGCCAAGTTCCTGCGCGGTGAGACACCCGAGGTGGAGTTCATCGGCTTCCGCCTCAAGCAGGGCGTCTATGGACAGCGCCAGGCCGACGTGCAGATGATCCGCGTGAAGGTGCCCTTCGGCGGAATCACTCCGGAGCAGCTCGAGGCCTTCGCCGACGGGATCGAGCGCTACGCGCCGCTGAACAAGGGGCACATCACCACGCGCCAGAACATCCAGATCCACCACGTTCCCTTAGACGACGCGGCGAAGCTGATCCGCGATCTGAGCGAGGCCGGGCTCTCCTCCCGCGAGGGCTGCGGCAACACCATGCGCAACGTCACCGGCGACCCGTGGGCCGGCGTGTCAGAGGGCGAGCCGTTCGACCCGACCCCCTATGCCACCGCCTACGTGCGCTACTTCGTGCGCCACCAGACGACGCAGCTCATGCCGCGCAAAGTCAAGACGGCATTCACGGCCACCGACGAGGACCGCGCGATCACGGGGATCCACGACGTCGGCTTCATCCCCCGTGTGCGGGAGATCGACGGCGAGCCGGTACGGGGCTTCGAGCTGCGCGTCGGCGGGGGCACCTCGATCATGCCGCGCGTGGCGCCGCCCATCTACGACTTCGTAGCGGCCGACGACGGCGAGTACCTCAAGGTCACCGAAGCCTGCCTGCGGATCTTCGATCGCCAGGACTGGCTGCGCAAGAACCGCGCCCGCGCGCGCATCAAGGTCCTGATCGACAAGATCGGCGCCGAGGCGTTTCGCGAGCAGGTCGAGCAGGAGCTCGAGGGCGACTGGGTGGCCGAGCGCGACTTCTCGCTCGATCCGCTGCTGTTCGTCGACGACGAGGAGGCCAACGCCCCACCGCCTCCTCGCGAGCCATCCGGGCCCAATGGCGACCACCGAGCCTTCGATCCCTTCGTCACGGCCAACGTCGCGCCCCAGCGCCAGGCGGGGTTCTCCACCGTCCAGATAAAGGTGACCCGCGGCGACCTCACGCCGGAGCAGCTCCGCGGCCTGGCCGCGATCCTGCGCGAGTTCAGCGGCGGCTACGCGCGAACGAGCGTGCACCAGAACCTCGTGCTGCGCTGGGTGCGCAACGAGAGCGTCTACGACGTGTGGCAGCGCCTCAACGAGCTCGGCCTCGGCGATGCCGGCGCCGACGAGGTCACGGACGTGATCAGCTGCCCGGGCACCGACAGCTGCAAGCTCGGCATCACCAGCTCGATGGGGCTCAATCAGGCGGTCGCAGAGCGCCTGGCGGAAATGGCGATCGACGACGAGCTGAGCCGGAAGATCCACGTCAAGATGAGCGGCTGCCCCAATGGCTGCAGCCAGCACCACATCGCCAACATCGGCTTCTACGGCGCGTCGATCAAGGTCGGCGACAAGACGATCCCCGCCTACGTAGCCCATCTCGGCGGCCGCTATGAGGGGGGCGAGGTCGTGTACGGCACGCGACTCAAGGTCCGCCTGGCCGCCAAGCGGGTGCCCGACGCCGTGGAGCGCTGGATCCGCCACTACGAATCCGGACGCGACGAGGGCGAGGAGTTCAACGCCTTCGTCTCACGGGTCGGCGAGACACAGTTCACCGAGCTCGTCTCCGACCTGGCGATGCCGATCGAATTCGGGCTTGAGACGATGCATAGCTTCATCGACTGGAACCGCAGCGCCCCCTTCGAGGTGATCCGGGGCGAAGGCGAGTGCGCGATCTAGTGGTTGCCAGCCCCGTTTCCGACCTCGAGGCCTGCAGCGCCGAGGACGTGCTCGCCGAGGCGGTCGAGCGCTTCCATCCCCGCATGGCGCTCGCCTGCTCGTTTCAAAAGGAGGAGTCGGTGCTCCTGCACATGCTCCTGCGCCTGCGCCCGGACACCAGGGTGTTCACGATCGACACCGGCGTGCTCTTCCCCGAGACCCACGAGGTGTGGCGGGCGGTCGAGCAGCGCTACGGCGTGCGCATCGAGGTGCACGACGCGCTGCCCGTCGACGACCGGCCGTGGAGCGCCGAGCACTGCTGCGGCGACGCCAAGGTCGCAGCGCTGGGGCGGGCGCTGCGAGGGCTCGACGCCTGGGTGACCGGCCTGCGCCGCGAGCAGGGCACCACCCGCGCCGCCGCGCCGAAGCTGGGCTGGGACGAGGCCCATGGCCTGTGGAAGGCAAGCCCGCTCGCGGACTGGAGCGAGCGCGACGTGTGGGGGTACATCGCCGAGCACGACCTGCCCTACCACCCGCTCCACGATCGCGGCTACTCCTCCATCGGATGCGCGCCGTGCACCCAGCCCGGGAGCGGGCGCGAGGGCCGCTGGGCGGGCCAGGACCGCACCGAGTGCGGACTCCACGGCGAAGGCTGAGCCATGGACCCGCTGATCATCGCCTTCGGCCTCGGCGTCGGCATCCTCGTGGGAATGACGGGAATCGGCGGCGGCTCGCTGATGACCCCGCTGCTGATCATCGTGGCCGGCATCCAGCCCACGGTGGCGATCGGCACCGACCTGGCCTACGGGGCGATCACCAAGACCGTGGGAGGGTGGCGCCACTGGCGCAACAAGACGATCGACTTCGGCGTGTGCTGGTGGCTGGCCGC
>JBBSIW010000370.1:0-2533 GCA_038231895.1 Solirubrobacterales bacterium
CTCGGCCGCGCGTGGGGCGAGGAACCCGATGAGGCACGGCAACGAGTGTTCGACAACATGGCCAAGCTCGCGAGCGGACCTCGCCAACGAGCCGACTGAGGTAGGTGCTGATCGAGCATCTGCCGCGACGGCAAGACAGCGCCGAACGGCAGCGGGGCGGCTCGGCCCGTCTGAGGGCTGGGATCACCGAGCGTCAAGGGGAAGCGCTGCTCGCGCGGCGAGGACCGCAACGTGTTCGTAGCCGAGTGCAAGTGGTGGTCGGGACCGGCCGCGTTCGCACAGCCCGAGCGCGAGGAGCCGTCGGCGCTCGACCAGCTGCTCGGCTACACCACCTGGCGGGACGCCAAGCTCGCGCTCGTGATGTTCGTGGACCGCAAGGACACGACGCGCGTGATGGCGGGCGAACGAGGCGCTTGCCGCCCACCGCGCCTTCGCGGCATGGCACGAAGGCGCCGCCGAGGGCGAGCTGCGCTGCCGCGTGCGAATGCCGAGCCACGACGAGCGCCACGCCGACCTCGCCGTCGTGTTCGTGCACCTCCCGCGCGGAGTAACCGCCGACGCTTCGCCAGGACGCGCCGACGAGCGACGCGGCCAAATCCTAGACACCTCTTGGGCCTAGGAGCGTGGGTCAGTACTCCGCGCGCGGGGTCGTCCGATGGGTTTAAGAGGATCTTTCTGCACACGAGCGGGAGGATCGGATGGCGGCAGCGGCGGAGCGGGAGCGCTTGGTGGAGGTCGAGGCGGCGGCGGTCGGGCCGCAGCGCCCGGAGCGCGCGCCGGCTGGCGCGGCGAAGACGTTTCGTCCCTATGACCCGGGTCAGGTGCTCTTGATGGGGCCGGTCCTTCAGGAGTGGATCCCGGAGGGCGACCTGGCGCACTTTGTGGCGGACCTCGTGGACTCGGGGACTCTCGAGCTCTCGGCGATCTACGCGGCCTATGAGGACGAGCGCGGCTATCCGCCCTATGACCCGCGGCTGATGGTGAAGCTGTTCGTCTACGGCTATGCGAACGGGGTGATGTCCTCGCGCAAGCTCGAGGCAGCGACCTATCGCGATGTCGCGATGCGGATGCTGTGCGCCGACCAGCACCCCGACTACCGTTCGATCGCGCGTTTTCGAAAGCGCCACCTGGAGGCGCTCGGCGAGCTGTTCGTGCAGGCGCTCAGGCTTTGCGCCAAGGCCAAGCTCGTCGGCTTGGGAGCGCTCGCGCTGGATGGCACGAAGCTGCGCGCGAACGCCTCGCGCCACAAGGCGATGAGCTACGAGCGGATGGTCAAGCGGGAGGCAGAGCTCGAGACGGAGGTCGCTGAGATCCGCGCGAACGTCGCCGCGCTGCTCGCGGAGGCCGCAGCGACCGACCAGGAGGAGGACGAGCGCTTCGGGCCAGACCGCCGCGGTGACGAGCTGCCGCAGGAGCTGCGCCGGCGCGAGCAGCGCCTCGCCGCGATCCGGGAGGCCAAGCAGGCGCTCGAGGCGGAGGCCCGAGAGCGCGAGGCAGCGCGCCGCCGAGAGCTTGAGGCCCAGGGCGGCACGCCGCGCGTCCCGCGCGAGGGGCGCGACCCGTTCCAGCCGAAGCCGACCGCGCAGCGCAACTTCACAGACCCCGAGTCGAGGATCATGAAGACCTCCGACGGCTCCTTTCACCAGTGCTACAACGGCCAGGCGCTCGTCGACTCGAGCGCGCAGGTGATCGTCGCGGCCGAGGTTTCCGACGAGGCCCCCGACGCGCGCCAGCTCGAGCCGGCGCTCGGCCAGCTCGAGGAGAACCTCACGGCGATCGACGCCGAGCTGCCCGAGGGCGCGGCGCTGAGCGCCGACGCCGGCTACTTCTCCGAGGACAACGTCGAGGCCACCGCCGCACACGGGCTCGACGCCCACATCGCGACCGGCCGCTTCAAGCACTCAGAGCCCCAGCCGCCAGCGCCGCGCGGGCCGGTCCCCAAGGACGCGACCCCGAAGCAGCGGATGGCGCGCAAGCTGAGGACGAAGAAGGGCCGTGCCGTCTACGCGCGCCGCAAGGCGATCGTCGAGCCGGTCTTCGGCCAGATCGACACCGTCCAAGACGGCCGCCGGCTGCTCGTGCGCGGCAAGCCCGCCGCCCGTGCGCAGTGGCGCCTCGAGTGCGCGATCCACAACCTGCTGAAGCTCCACCGGGCAGGCGGGTTGGCGCTCATCGGAGCGGGCTAAGCGCCTGGGGGGCGCCCCCCCAACGACGCCCTGGCGGCTGACGCCTCGCCCGTCACCGACCCGCCCAGATGACCATCCACCACCGCGACATCGGCACCGACTACCGCCCGGCGCCCCTCATCGTCCCAACGCGCGTTAGGGACCCACGCTCCTAGAGCGAGGGTGATGCTTTCATCTCGTAGGGCGAAACAGCCACCGCCAGCGCCCACACCGCGGCCGCACGCGGCGCGGCCATCGCCCGCGCAACGAAATACGCAAGCGGAATACACGCGAGCGAAGCGACCAGTGCCGGGATCCGCAGCCACGCCTCCGAGTCACGAGGAAGGACCGCCGAGATCACGAACGAG
>JBBSIW010000371.1:0-2525 GCA_038231895.1 Solirubrobacterales bacterium
ACCTTGCGATTGGACAGCCCGGCGTAGAACTTCAGCCGATGAGCTCGCGCTCCCGTGCGTCGAGGGTTGCCATCGCCGTTCGCACGGCTGTCCGCGTCAGCGCGCGGTCGACTCCTTCGGGGGGCTCCAGCGCGTCGACGTCTTCGGGGTCGACGTCCAGGCTGGCCTGCCGCCGGCGGCGGCGCAGCTCGTCCAGGGCGGCGTTGCGAGCGATCCCGAACAGCCACGCACGCGCGCTTCCGCGGCGGGCGTTGAACGTGCGCCGGCGTCGGTACGCGCGCTCGAATGCCTGCGCGGTGACGTCCTCCGCGGCCCCACGGTCGCGCAGCAGCGAGGCCGTGTAGGCGTACAGGTCGTCGCGGCTGGAGCGGTACAGCGCCTCGAAATCGAGGCCCGCACGCACCGGTTCGGTGGGAAGCGCCGCGGTGAGCGTCTCGGTCACATACCCACTACGGCGCGGTCCTCGATGCATCACACCGAAGGCCGCGGTCCGTCAGGATCTCGTCGTCGCGGGCGAGTGAAACAGGCGAGGGTCGTTGCTGATCACCCCGGTCACGCCCATCGCCGCCAGGCGCTCGATTTGCGCGGGATCATCCACCGTCCACACGTACAGCTCGCCGCCGGCCGAGCGCACCGCCTCCACGAGTGCAGGCGTCACCAGACGCCAGTGGGACATGAGGGCATCGCATCGACGCGCACGGATGGCCCGGCCCGCCCGCCAGGGCAGCGTCCGGGCATAGAGCCAGAGGAGTGCAAGGACCGGCAGTCGGATCCCCGGCGTCGTGGTGTAGTCGGTTGCGGCCCGGGGGACCGACCAGCCGAGACGCAGCTTTGGTTCGAGCGCCTGAACCCGGGCCAGGCTCCTCGGGTGCTGAGAGGAGATGAGCGAACGATCCACGAGCCCGGCGTCCCGAAGCCCCTGGACCACCCGCTCCTCGTAGCCGGGCGCCTTGAGATCGACGTCCAGCTCGATGCCATCGAATGGCGGCGAGGCGAGGTGCGAGAGCGCTTCCTCGAGCGTCGGAGAAGTCCCGTGCCGGCCCGCGTCCGGGTCGTGGGCCAGGATGAGGCGCCCGGTTCGCCGCTCGGGCAGGACGTCGAACTCGATCATGTCCACTCCCACGGCGAGCGCCGCGTCGAAGGAGGCGAAGGTGTTGCCGGGGGCGATCATGTCGGCACCCTTGTGGCCCACGCGGCGGTAGGCGCTCATCGCTGGCAGCCCGGACACCAGAACGTGCGCCGGTTGTCGTCACCCTGGCCGCGCGCCCGGATGTGCCCACCGCAACGCCGGCACGGCCGCCCGGCCCGGTCATAGACCCGCTGGTCGCGGTCCTGATGGCCACGCGTGGCTGCGGGCTGCATGCGCGCCCGCGCCGCCCCCACGACCGCCAGGGCCTCCGCGTCGCTGACGTCGGCGAGCGCACGCCACGGATCGATGCCCGCGTCCCAGCACGCCTCCGCCTTCCACAGGTTCCCGATCCCCGCGATCGTGCGCTGGTCGAGTAGAGCGTCGCCCACCGGTCGCGTCGGGTCATCCGCGCGGAGACGACGGAGAAACCCTTGGGCGTCGAGCTCGTCGGCCAGCACGTCGGGACCGAGCGCCGCCAGTCGTTGGTCGAAGCGGGCGCGCGACTCGGTCATGAGCTCGAGGACGGGGCCGTCGAATTCGACCACCTCGTGGGCGAGCGTACGCAGTACCAGCCACGCCCGTCGGGGCGAGCGGCCCCAGCGACGACCGCGCTCGTAGACACCCCAAGCGCCGGTCATCCGCAGGTGGGAATGCAGCGTCAGGTCGCCCTCGAAGCGGAGGAACAGGTGCTTGCCGTGGGCGTCGACCGATCGAATGGCGCGACCGGCGAGTCGCTGCGGCCAGCGATCCATCCCGTGGCGACGCTGGGGCGTGACGATCTCCTGCGGCGCTTGGCCCTCGAGTACCGGGCGCATGCGGTTCGCCGCGTAACGAATCGTGTCGCCCTCGGGCACCCGCCGAAGGGTAGAAGGGCGGGGCCCCCGGCCACCGGCGCCGGGGCCCCGCCCAGAGCAGGCGCCTGCTAGGAGACCTTGACCTCCTTGAGCAGGCCCTTGCCGAGGTGTGGCCCGCCCTTGCCGTCGCGATCGCTGACGAAGCACAGCATCACGTAGTTGCCCGGCTTGGGGAGGTTGACCTCGGCGACCAGCTTGCGGCTGTGCTCGATCACGTCCGTGCCGACCCCGGCCATGAAATCGATCGGGGGCGGCCCCATCGGCGGTCCCTTCGCGCTCGCGGTCAGGAACTTCTTGGCGTCGGCCACGGTCTTGCCCGGACCCAAGGGAAAGAACAGGACGTGGTGGTAGTTCGTCTTGCTCTGATTGTCGAGCTCGATCGTGGTCTTGCCGCTCTTGAGCGTCGCGGGGTTGACGAACTCGTACTGGTCGCCCGGGACATCCTTGATCGCGATCGTCTGGTCCGCCTTGGGCAGCGACCCGGTGGACTTGCCGCCCTTGACCTCGAGCGGCTTGACCGCGCCCTGGGTGAAGTAGGCGGG
>JBBSIW010000372.1:0-2513 GCA_038231895.1 Solirubrobacterales bacterium
CCGGGCCAGCGTGAACCCGTTGGAGTGCACGCCGGAGGAGGGCAGGCCGACGATCGCATCTCCGGCAGCGCACCGCTCGCCGGTGACGATGTCGTCGAGCCCGACTGTCCCCACGCACGCCGCCGTGAGGTCGAATCCCCGGGGGGAGGGGTGCCCGCGCAGGAGCTCGGGCACCTGTGCGAGCTCACCGCCGGTGATCTCCACACCCGCCTCCTCGGCGCCGCGCTTGAGGCCGACGGCCAGCTCGGCGAGCATCTCAGGATCAGCTCGCTCTACCGCCAGGTAGTCCACCAGGGCGATCGGCTCGGCACCGACGCAGATGATGTCATTGACGTTCATCGCCACGCAGTCGACCCCCACGGTGTCGAAGCGCCCGGCCTGCTCGGCGACGATGACCTTCGACCCGACGCCGTCGGTGCACAGGGCGAGCCCGAGGCCGGGAGCGATCTCCAGCACGGCGGCGTAGTGCCCGGGCCCGATGACCGTTCGCGACGGCTGCCCCAGGTCGATCGTGCCCAGGACCCCGGTGAGCGCGTCGAGGGCTCGTGCGGCCTCGTCGGTGTCGACCCCGGCGCGGGCGTAGGCATCGCTCATCGCCCGTGATTCTCCCCCACCCGCCGGACCCGGCGCGCGCGCACCAGGACGACCGCGGCCAGTGCGCACCGATACGCCGCGTAGGGCTTGAGCGAGCGGTCGCGCTCGACCTGTGCAATCAGCCACGTGGAGCCAAGCGTGGAAACGAATGCGGCCGCCGTACCCAGCGCGAACGCACCGAGGGTCTCCGGCGGCAGCCCCCGCCGAGCGAGGCGGATCGACTTCAGTGCGGTGGCTCCGGCGATGATCGGCAGTGCCACGTGGCGCGAGAGGGCGTTGGCGTCCTCGCGGGCGAAGCGGCGCAGGCGAGCGGCCACGAGCGTCGCCCCGTTGCGCGAGACGCCGGGGACAAGGGCACAGGCCTGCGCGATCCCCAGGCAGAGCGCGTCGATCGCGTCGGCTTCCGCACGCCGGCGACGTTGGGGTGCGCCGTCGGCCGCCAGCATGGCCGCGGACCCCGCGAGCAGGCCGGCGGCAATGGTCGCCGGCGTGCCGAGCCGACGTTCGATCGGCCGCTCGAGCACTGTGGCGCATACAGCGGGAGGCAAAAAGGACAGGACGATCAGGGCAATGCGCCGGCGGTCGAGTCCGCCGGCGGCGTCGGCAACCTCGCGGCGCAGCGAAACGAGCAGCGCAGCCGCCGTGCCGGCGTGCAGCGCCACCTCGAAGCTCTTACGCAGCTCGGCGTCGACCGCGGCGTAGGGCCAGTCGAGCAGCCAGGGCACAAGCGTGATGTGCCCCGACGAGGAGATCGGCAGCAGCTCGGCGGGCCCGTGCAGGAGCCCGAGGACGGCCGCGTGTCCAAGCGGGAGGTCAGCGTGCGCGGATCCGCTAGGTCGAGGCATCGGCGGCGGCCTCGTCCTTGCCGCGCCGTGACCGGCTCCGGATCACGAGCCAGATGATGGCGACCACGATCAAAGCCGCCACCGCGTAGTCGACGTAGTGCAGCGAGTCCCGCCACTGCGTCCAGTTCTCACCCACCTGCTGCCCGATGAAGCCGAGTGCGAGCACCCACGGGATGCAGCCGGCGAGCGTCAGCAACGTGAAGCGCCAGAACGGCATCCGGGCCGCCCCGGCGGGGAGCGAGATGAACGTCCGGATGATCGGCAGCATGCGAGTGAAGAAGACGGTCGCCGCCCCGTAGCGCTCGAACCAGCTGTCGGCCCACTCGAGGCGGCGCTTGGAGATGTGCAGCTTGGAGCCGTGGCGCTCCAGCAGCTCCACGCGTCCGAAGTAGCCGACGGCGTAGGCGATCCACGAGCCCACCAGATTGCCCAGCGACCCCACCACGGTGATGGCCAGCAGGCTGTACTCGCCCTTGTCGACGTTGAACCCGGCGAAGAGCATCGTCGCCTCGGAGGGGATCGGGATGCAGGCGCTCTCGGGGACCATCAGCGCAAACACACCGGGGAGGCCCAGGTCGGAGACCACGTTGGTCGCGAAGGTGACCAGTTGGTCGGTGATGGAGGCGAGGACCATACGTCGGCCGCAAGGGTAGTGGCCGCGCTGCGAGGCGGGCGCGCGGCCGCTGCACCCCCTCTAGGGTTCGCGGCCATGCCCGTGCCGCTGTTCGATACCGACACCCCCCTCGAGCCCCTGCGCGCGAAGGTGCACGAACGGGTCTCGCGAGTGCTCGACGCCGGTCGCTACATCCTCGGCCCGGAGGTCGAGGCGTTCGAGGCAGAGCTCGCCCGCTATCTCGGCGTCAAGCACGCGATCGGCGTGGCCAACGGGACCGAGGCGATCACCATTGCGCTGAGGGCGCTGGGCGTGGGCCAGGGCGACGAGGTCGTCGTCCCCTCGTTCACCTTCTATGCCAGCGCGGAGGCAATCCCGCCCACGGGTGCTCGTCCGGTGTTCTGCGACGTCGACCCGGCGACGTTCTGCGTCACTCCCGACACCGTACGAGCCGTGCTGAC
>JBBSIW010000373.1:0-2507 GCA_038231895.1 Solirubrobacterales bacterium
CGAGACCCGTGAGCATCTGAGGATCTGGTTCGCCATCGACACGATGGAGTACCTGCGCCGGAGCGGTCGCGTGGGGGCGGCGCGGGCGTGGCTGGGCTCCACGCTCAAGATCAAGCCGATCCTCACGCTCGAGTCCCAGATCACGCCGGTGGAGCGGGTCCGTACCTCCGGACGCGCATTCGAGCGCATGGTCGAGTACATGGAGAGCCTGCATGAGAACCAAGCTGACTCCTGGTGCGTGCAGCACATCCAGGACCCCGAGCGGGCGCAGCGCCTCATCGACCGCGGACGTGAGATCTTCGGCTCCGACCCCCTGTGGGTCAGCGAGATCGGTCCGGTCATCGGAACCCACGTGGGCCCGGGCCTACTCGGGATCGGCGGGTGCCCCTCGCGTTGCTTTGCCTAGCACCGGGCACTCTGCGACTACTTCGCGGGCTGCGGGACGCGGCCGGCGGGCGGCTCTCCCTGGAGCCCCTCCCCACGCCGGTGCCACCACTCTCGCAGGACGATCTCCACGGCCGCCGCAACCGGGATCGCCAGCAGGGCGCCGAGCACCCCGAGCAGCGAGGACCCGAGGATGGTCAGGGTCACGTAAGTCACCGTCCCGGCGATGAGGCTGATGACGAGGTTGCCCGTGACGTAACCCGACACTGCGCGATAGATGTCCACCGCCACTGAGCGATACCGCGCCTCGCGCGCGGGACCCTCTAATCGAAGCCCGAAGGCCACGAGCCGGGGACCGTCGAGCAGGAGTAGGAACACCACCGTCAGCACGATCAGTAGCTTGGTCGCTCCGGCGAACACCCCCACGGTGCGTCCTTGAGCGCACCGGCCGCGTCACCCAGTCGCGAAGGCAGCTTGGCCGCCTCGGACTCGAGCTTCTTGGTGATGCCGTAGCGGTTGTCGTACTTGCGAAACTGGTCGTTGCGTCGCAGGTCCTTGACATAGCCTGGGACGTCGCGCGAGAGCGCCTTGACCTCAGACGCGATGGGCGGGACCACCAGCAGCCCGACACCGACGATCCCCAACAGGATGAACAGGTACACGACGAGGATCGCCCCCGGTCGCGGCAGCCGGCGGTCGAAGAAGTTGACCGCGGGGCCGAGCGCGAGCGCCGTGAAGACCGAGACGACCAGCAGGGCCACGACGTCGCGAACCAGGTAGACCACGTACACCGCGATCGCGAGGCCCACGAGCGTGAAGAACACGCGGGCGATCGAGGTCGTCGGCGGGAGGGCGACCATGGACGACCGCCAGCCTAGGCCCGGATGCGGACGGCGTGGCCCGGCTGCGGCCTACTGGCGGCGGCGACGCAACAGGCCGATCGCCGCCAGCCCGCCGCCCAGCACGAAGCCGGTCACCGCAGCGCCGATGAGGACCTCCTTGCGGTGCCGCGCGAGCTGGCCGCGCCAGTCGGTGTAGCGCTCGACCTTAGCCTCGACATCGTCCTTCAGGCGCTCGACCTCGCCGCGCAGGCGCCCCACGGAGTGGCCGAGCTCCGCTCGGTTGGTCTCGATCGAGGCGCGGATCTCCTCCGGCGTGCGGGCGGCCATCAGCTGCGCCTCTCGGGCCCAGGTCGAACCTGAGCCCCCGCCTGCACCGTGTCGCGAATCCTCTTCGCCTCGTCGATGGCCATCGCGGGCTTGGGCGATGAGCTCGAGCGCACCGCCTTGGCGGCCAGCCAACCGCCGATCCCTCCGAGCACGAAGAGCAGGCCCGCCACGAGGAAGAATCCCCAGTAGATCTCAGAGCCGTTGAACAGCTCGACCGCGCCGAGCCATGCGAAGCCATGCAGCAGGAACAGGAGGCCGGTCACCACGAAGATGCCTGCGGCCACTCCGACCACCACGGCCTTGACCAGGCGGCTGAGCTTTTCGGTGACCTCCGCCTTGGCGAGCTCGATCTCCTCCCGCACCAGCAGCGACGCGCGTTCGGAGATCTCCGTAACCGCATCGCTGATGCTCTGCTGTGGGCTATCGGGAGCCAATGCGCCGGATCAGGATCGCCAGGGCGAGCCCGCCGGCGCACGCCACGCCTACGAGCAGCTCAGGTCGCGAGCTGGCCTTTGCCGCGAAGCCGGACCCCGCGGCGCGCAGCGACGGCATGGGGCCGTCCGCGGAAGCCGCGTGCTCGGGCCATGCCGCCGCCTCGGGCTGAGGAATCGCGACCTCGGGCGCAGCGACCGGCTCGGCGTCGAGGGTCGGCGCAGGCTCCCATGTGGCGGCCACGGGCTCAGGCGCGGGCTCCCAGACCGGAGACGCAGGAGAAGGCTCGTCCGGCACCGGCATCGGCTCCGCGACGGGCTCGACCGCCGCAACCGGCTCGGGCTCGGGCGCAGCGAAGGGCTCAGGCTCCACCTCCGCGATGGGCTCAGGCTCCGCGACGGGCTCGGGCGCCGGCCTCCAGGGCTCCACCTCCGCGACGGGCTCAGGCTCCGCGACGGGCTCGGGCGCCGGCCTCCAGAACTTTGGCTCCGGCGCACGGGGCTCCGCCACGACGGGCTCGAG
>JBBSIW010000374.1:0-2499 GCA_038231895.1 Solirubrobacterales bacterium
GACACTGCGACCACGGCCTTGGCGATGTCCTGCTTCTGCGTGGCGGGAGTACCGGCGCGGGTGTCGGTCCACAGGCCGAGCGCGAACCGGTCATCGGAGATGAGCCCCAAGCGGCTGCCAAGGTCGGGAAGCCCCTCCTTGGCGCCGAAGCCGATGCGTGAGTCAAATGTGCGGCTGGAGAGGTTGAGGGAGCGAGTGAAGGTCTTGCCCTTGTCATAGGAGGACTGGAGCGAGACCTGATTGAGGATGCTCTTGGGGTCTGCGCGGCGATCGTAGTAGAGGACGTCCAGTCGTCCGTTGGGGGCGACCCCGAGCTTGGGCAGGTACTGCGCCGTGCCGTCGTGCTTCTTGGTGTCGTTGACGCGCACGGGCCCCTCCCAGCGCGAGCCTCCCGGCTTGAGCGACCACACCAACACGTCGGGGTCGCCGAGCCGGGCGTCGTGGAAGGCTGCGTAGACGCGCCCGGTTTTATCAACCGCCACCGAGGGGGAAGTGGCGAGGAACACGAGGAACCGCTGAATGGGGACCAGCTTGTCGTCGACGAGCGACTCCTGCCAGGTCTGGCCCTGGTCTCTCGAGCGGCCGAGAACGAGCTTGAAAGGACCGCGATAGGGCGTGCCGCCCTTGCCGCCGTGGCCAGCCGCATAGTCGAGGCTGTCGCCGCCCAGGTCAAGGTAGAGGACATAGAGATCGCCGTTCGGACCCACCGTTGGGGAGGGCGTAACCACGCGCTGGCGCGATGGGCTGCTGACGCGGACCGGGGCCCGCCAGGAAGCGCCACCGTCATCCGAGCGAGCGGCTTCGATCGGGTTTGAGAGCGTCGTGAACTTGAGGCGCCCCACCCCGTTCGCCTGGAGCCATGTCATGTAGAGCCGGCGGGGCTTGACGGGATCCGGAACGAGGCGCACCTGAAAGGCCAGCGGACCGAGCACCCGGACGGGCTTGGAGAGGGTCCGTCCGCCGTCCTTGGAGGAAGAGACCCACGTGGCGTGGGGCACGTTCCCTCTACCGCTCAATGTGACGAAGGCCAGATGGAGCGTGCCGTCGGCAGAGAAGGCGACGTCGGGCGCGAAGCACTTGGCCTCCTCGCCCTTGGGGGCGGGAATGGCAGTCTGCGACCAGGTGGCCCCGCCATCCATGGAGACGTGCAGCCCGCAGGAATAGAAGGGCGTGTCGATGCGGCTCGAGACGGCGAGATTCAAGGGCCGCGTCGGGTTGCGCGCCACGCTCGGCGAGTTGTGTGCACTGATGTCGCGCGGATTGCGCGCGCCCAGGTTGACCGGCGCATCGTGGCCGAGCACCCGCTCGGTCGGACGGCGGTCCTTCCCCGCGGAGTCCGCGAGGATCACGGTTCCGCCGCCGATGAGCACGAGCGATACGCCTAAGAGCCCCCAAAGCGACGAGCCCCGCCGCCGTTGGGGGGCAGGGCTCGCAACTTCGTTCGATGGGGACTCAGTGGCACTCGCCTCAGGCAACGAGGGCGGCCCCTGAATCCCCATCGATCACATCTCGCTCGATTCGCTTCCTACTCGCCGTGGTTCTCAGACCGCCGACGACGGAGCCCGGCCACGAGGAACGTGCCGAGTGCGCCAACCAGGCCGATGCCCAGAATGGCGATGCCCGCCCCGATTCCGGAGCCGCCGCCCTGACCGGGTGAGAACGCGTGCGCCGCGCTCGACACTGACGGCGAACGGCCGGTCGAGGGGCCAAAGCCGCTCCACACGTTACCCACCGCGCTGCGAGTGGACGGGGACGCCGCGTTGGCGCCGGACTTCTTCGGCGCCACCGAGCTCGCGAACACAGGCTGCCCACCACGGCTGGTCACGCCCGCCGTGGCGCCTTGAACACGCGCTGCGAACTTCGACGACGGTGAAGCGGAGGAGCCGACGTCGCGGGAACCGCTGCTCGCGCCGCTGCTCGCGCCGCTTCCGCCAGTGCTCCGGCTGCGAGTGGTGCCTCCGCCGCTGGTCTGCGGCGACCTCGTGGCGCCGGAGGTGGACCCGCTGGCCGTCGAACCGCTGGATGCGCCCGAGCCGGTCGAGGTACTGCCCGATGCGGTGGAGGAAGACGCGCTCGAGGAACCGGCTGGGGCGCCAGCGCCCGCGCCGCCCGAAGTAGTCGGTCCGCCGCCGCCGTGTGCGGACGGCGAGGTGGTGGGGACGTTGGGGGGGGCGGTCCCGGATGCGGGCACGCCCACATCGGTACCCGTACACGCCCACGCAAGACTTACGCCCACGACCGCCGTCGCGAGCATCGCCAAGACGGCGAATGAGAAGAGACGTCGTTGAGTCACCAGAAACCGCCTTGTCCGCTCAGATCCGAGCTACTCGTGGTTCGCACCTACATATGAGGCGACAGTACCACAACTGTCGCCCCAGTTGTGACCGGCAACCGGAGAAGCTCTGTGACGCAGCCGGCGGCGCGTCCGGCCCGAGCGATTACCCTTCCGCCATGGCATCGAGGAGCGCCAGCCGCGGACGCTGGAGGATCGCTGTTCCC
>JBBSIW010000375.1:0-2496 GCA_038231895.1 Solirubrobacterales bacterium
CCGAGGAACGTCACGGCAGGGATCTTCAGGGCGATCTCAACCGTATGCGCACCGGTGGCTCGGGCTGCCTTCACGCCGAACGGCTGTGCCACGAGCAGCGGCCCGAGGCTCTGCCCGGCGAAGTACCCAAACGTGAAGGCGACATCCTCGGCGGTCAGCGGGCGCCCGTCGTGCCAGGTGACGCCCGGCCGCAGCTGGAAGGTGTAGGTGAGCCCGTCGCGCGAGCGCGCGAAGCGGGTGGCCAGCCAGGGAATGATCCGCCCGGTCGCGTCCTTCCACACCAATGTGTCGTAGAGGTAGCTCATCTGGATGTAGCCCGGGCCGGCGATGTAGGCGAACGGGGACGGAAACCCGAAGCCTCCCCCGGCCAGTCGCAGGGTTCGCGCGCCCGGCGGCGGAGATGCCCCCCCGCACGCCCCCAGATAGAGAGCCGAGGCCGCCCCCGCCGAGGAGCGGACGAAGCTGCGCCGGGTCATCCCTTGATCCATCAGGTCATCCTCCCGACGGCGTCGCCAGTGTCGGTGCCGTCGCCACCAACCGGCGGGCGGTCGAGCTCTGCGGATTCGAGCACACGGTCTCCGAGGGACCCTCCTCCACCACTCGTCCCCCGTCGAGGACGACGACGCGATCGGTCACCTTGCGAACCACTGCCACATCGTGGGATATGAGCACGAGTCCAAGACCCATCTCCGCCTGACGCTCACGCAGGACGACCAGGAGGCGCGCCTGCTCGGAGGCGTCCAACATGCTCGTCGGCTCGTCGGCCACCAGCAGGCGCGGTCGGCAGATCAGTGCCCGCGCGAGCGCGATGCGCTGCAGCTGCCCGCCCGAGAGCTCGTGGGCGCGAGCTTCGAGGAAGCCCCCTGACGACGGGAGCCCGACTCCTTGCAGCGCCGTGGCGACAGCGTCGGCGCGCGCCTCACGCTCGCCGTCGCCCGCGATGTCCAAGGGCTCTCGGACGAGCTCGTACACGGGGAGGCGAGGCGACAGCGCATCCCAGGGGTCCTGCATGACCAGTTGGGTGCGACGGCGGGCCGCGCGTCCGCCGCGCCGCCAGGAGCGTGGCAGCGGCTCGCCTTCGAGCGTGACCTCACCGGCGTCGGGCGCCAGGTGTCCCGCCACGATCCGGGCGAGCGTCGTCTTGCCGCTTCCCGACGGGCCGATCACTCCGACGGCCTCGCCCTCGCGCACCGTGAGTGAGGCACCCTGGAGCGCCCGGACCTCGGTGCCGCCGCGGTGAAAGCTCTTGTGCACGTCGGTGGCCGCGAGCAGCGTCTTGAGCCCGCCGAAGTGGCACGCGACGAGGCGATCCCGCGACGGCGCGAGCGCCGGATGCTCGTCGCGGCAGACCGCCTCCGCCTGCACGCAGCGGGGGTGGAACGGACAGCCCGGCGCCACCGCACGCGGGTCCGGGGAGTGCCCCCGGATCGGCCGAAGGTCCTTCGTCGTGCTCATCACCGGGTAGGCGTTGACCAACGCCCAGCTGTAGGGGTGCGCCGGCCGTTCGATGACCCGGTTCGTGTCCCCCGTCTCCATCGCCTCTCCGGCGTAGAGGACCATCGACCGTTGGGCCAGGCGGGCCGCAGCGGGCAGGTCGTGGGAGATCACCAGGAGGCCGAAGCCGCGCGCATGGGCGAGCTCGTCCACGCGCTCGAGCAGCTCGTAGCGGGTGGCGGGGTCCAGTCCCGCCGCGGGCTCGTCGAGGATCACGAGCTCGGGATCGAGGGCGAGGACCATGGCCAGCATTGCCCGGCGGCGTTCGCCACCGGACAGCTCGTGCGGGAACCGGTCCAGCACCGCGGGATCCAGGAGCGCCTCCTCCGCGAGCCCGCGCGCCCGCTGCTGCGCCTGCGCCGCGCTCACCCCCCCGTGCTCGCGCAAGGGCTCGGCCACCTGCGCCCCCACCGACGCCACGGGGTTGAAGGGGACGCCCTGAAGGGCGATGGCGACGGTCGACCAGCGCAGCCCGCGCAGAACCTCTGGCTCGGCGCCGACGATCTCCTGGCCGGCGAGACGTACGCTGCCGGTGACCTGCGGAGCCCCGAGCAGGCCCACGAGGCAGTGAGCCAGCGTCGACTTGCCCGCGCCGCTCTCTCCCACCACGGCCAGCGACTCTCCCCGATCGAGCGAGAGGCTCACGCCCCGCAGAGCCTCGACGTCGCCGAAGCGCACGCGCAGGTCGCGGACCTCGATCAGGGCAGCCATCACGCTGCTTGCAGGCGGGGGTTCGAGCGAGGCTCGAGAGCCAGGCCCAGCAGGGCGAGGCCGAGCGCGGCGACGGTGATCACGAGGCCGGCCGGCAGCACCCACCACGTCCACTCGGAGGTGAGGTAGATGCCGGGATGGCCGAGGGCGCGATTGAGCACCGAGCCCCAGCTCACCTCGGTGGGATCGTTCAAGCCGAGGACTCCGAGTCCGGCCTGCAGCACCACGGCCGTGCCCGCCCAGTAGACGAAGTTGGCCGCGATGATCGGCCCCACCGCGGGCACGAGGTGA
>JBBSIW010000376.1:0-2495 GCA_038231895.1 Solirubrobacterales bacterium
AAGCCCAGTGTCGGACTCGAACCGACGACCCCTTCCTTACCATGGAAGTGCTCTACCAGCTGAGCTAACTGGGCGCGGAGGCCAGGGTATCGAGGCCGGGGAGCCTGCGCACCCCCCGGCGCGCGTGAGGCACGCACGGTCGGGGTAGGCCGCCGACATGGCCGAGCTTGCCGACCGCGCTTGAGAAGAGACTCGCGAGGAGCGTGCCGACCGAACTTGGGCCAGCTGCTCAGCGAACTGCGCGTGGCCTTGCCTGGCGTGCAGGTGCTGTTCGCGTTCCTGCTCGTCGTTCCCTTTAACCAAGGCTTCACTCGGATGACCGATTTCGAGCGCAAGCTCTACTCGTGGTGCTCGCCTTCGCCGTGCTCTGGTACGCCGTGCCGCTGCGTCGGCGCAGCGAGCAGGAGTCGCGATGACTGACGTGCCCGACTACGCTGCCGGATCGCCCCTGCTCTCCAGCGCGTACCGCTTCGCGCGCGAGGCGCATCACGGCGAGCGGCGCACGGGCGATACCGACGTCGAGCACCCCATCGAGGTCGCGCGCCTCCTCCACGACGCCGGATTTGAAGATGACGTCGTCGCGGCGGCGCTTCTGCACGACGTCGTGGAGGACAGTGCCACGGGCGTCGAGGAGATCCGCCAGCGTTTCGGCGCTCCGGTCGCGGATCTCGTCGCGGGCATGACAGAGGACGAATCCATCGAACCCTACGAACGGCGCAAGGCGGGCCACCGCGACCAGGTGCGCGCCGCCGGCAGGGACACGGCGGCGATCTTCGCCGCCGACAAGCTGGCCAACGCCCGCGATATGGCCAGCGGCGCCTCGGCGGCCGACGACGCGAAGCTCGAGCACTACGAGCGGACACTGGCCACGCTGAGCGCCGAGCATCCCGACCTCACCTTCCTCGCCGCTCTCGAGCGCGAGCTCCGCAAGCTCAGGCGGCGCCACGGCCCTCCGGCGTGAGGCTGCTCCACACGGTCGAAGCGGCCGCCCCGTAGTCGTGCTCGTCGTGAAGCTCGACGTGCGTCACCCACTTCACCCACTGAAAGCCGCGACGACCCGGAGCCACCAGTCGCACCGGCGCGCCGTGGTCGTGCGCGAGCGGTGCGTCACCTACGTGGGTCGCCAGCAGCAGATGGCGAGCCTCGCTGCGCGGAAAGCTCCAGCGGTAGCCGGTGTGAGACACCACGCGCACGAAGCGCGCTGATCCGTGGGGCCGCGCCCGGGCCAGCAGACGGTCGAGGCGAGTGCCGCGCCAGCGCTGGGTCGAGTAGAAGCCCCCCGTGCAGTCGAGCGTAGCCGTGAGGGCGTCGTCGGTGCCGAGCTCGCTGGCCGCGAGCGCGAGCGGGTTTGCCACCTGGCCCGACACTCGCAGGCGGTAGCCCGCGGCAGCCAGCTCGCGAGGGCAGTCCGCGACCCAAGAGGTGGAGGGGAAGGCGTTGCCCGCGAACGAGTCCGACTCATACGAGCCGGTGAAGCGACGGCCCGCACCAGGCGATCCGAGCACGCGGGAGACCGGACGCTGGAGCCACCACGCACCCAACGCACCGGCGCCGAGCGCGGTGGCGTGCAGAAACTGGCGACGGTCGGCTACGTCGCGCAAGCGGATGGGCTTCGCCCGGGCCACCGCGTGAGCGATGACCAGCAGTGCCAGCATCGCGCCGGCGACGTAATGCCAATCGAGTAGCGCGTAGCCCGCCACCGACAGGTTGCCGCCGCTCGACCAGACCCAGCCCGACAGGAGCGCCGCGAGTACGAGCCCCAGCGCCATCAGCCCCATGATGGTGGCTGCGTCCCAGCGCCCGAGGTCGACTATCCGCCGCCAGACGCGCCGGAGCTTCCACACGACAAGCGCGGCCAGCGCAACGCCGGCGGCGTCATGGGCGACGAAGATCCACGCGCTGTCCCGCCCGCCGCCGAACAGGCCGAGAACTCCGGTCGCCACCAAGGCGAGGACGAGGGCCGCGAGGCCCCAATCGGTGCCGCGGGCGTTCACGGCGCCCGAGTGTACGGGGGGCTTGTTACAGGATTCTTAGCCCGAGCTGCTCGGTAGCCTCAGCAGCGTGGAGCGACTGCGGTATCCACCGGGGGCGCTCCGGTGGAGCTGAGAACCACCGACTTTCGCACCGAGGCTCCCCCTCGATCGCAGGGTGCTACGACGATGGTCGTGAGCGGGCTCCCATCGGGAACCACCAGCAGCGAGCGAACGCTGCCCAGTCCGCCGACATCCGACTTCTCGGTCGGCGTTGGCGAGCCCCGCTTGAGCACGTAGATGCCCGATGGAATGCTGGCGCTGAGGCCAGGGCAGCGCGGCACCACGAGAACTCGACGACCCTCGCCCGCGGGCACCGCCACATTCGTCACTCCCTGCGTCTGAAGCTGCTCGGGCACGTTCTGGGCGGTGTAAGACCCCTTCGTGCCGCACGGCGGCACTACCACCCTCAGCTGGTGATCGGCGTTGGGAACGAGGATCGCGCGTGTGCCCGGGGCCGCCGGT
>JBBSIW010000377.1:0-2491 GCA_038231895.1 Solirubrobacterales bacterium
GAGAACGGCGGGGCGCGATTCACGCTGGTGCTCCCGGCGTCTGAGGTCCCCCAATAGGTGGCACCGTGCTTCTCATGCTGCTCTCACCTGGGATATGGATACTGAGCTGCGGTCGTGCGGATCCTGGTCGTAGAGGATGAGGGCAAGCTCGCTCGCGCCGTGTCGCGGGGGCTGGAGCGTCAGGGCTATGCGGTCGATCTCGCGGGTCGCGGAGACGAGGCGCTGCTGTGCGCGCGCGTGTATGACTACGACGCGATCGTCCTCGACGTGCTGCTGCCGGGCGGCGATGGCTTCGCCGTCTGCCAGACCTTGCGCGAGGAGGGCTTCTGGGCGCCGATCTTGATGGTGACGGCGCGCGATCGCGTGGACGACCGCATCCGCGGCCTGGACATGGGCGCCGATGACTATCTGGTCAAGCCGTTTGCGTTCGGCGAGCTGCTCGCGCGGCTTCGGGCGCTGATCCGGCGTGCACCACCGGAGCGTCCGACGGTCCTGCGCGTGGACGATCTGGTGATCGACCCGGCCAGCCGCACGGTTACCCGGGCGGACCATTCGGTGCAGCTGAGCGCACGGGAATTCGCCGTGCTCGAGTTCCTGGCGCGGCATGCGGGGGAGGTCGTGAGTCGCTCCCGGGTGATCGAGCATGTCTGGGATCGAAACTTCGAGGGGGCGTCGAACATCGTCGACGTCTACGTGGGCTACCTGCGCCGCAAGCTCGAGCGTCCGTTCGGGCGTCCGCTGATCCGTACCGTGCGGGGCGCAGGCTACGTGCTGGACGAAGGCTGAGCATGCCGATCCGGACGCGGCTCACGCTCTGGTACGTCCTGGTGCTGGCGGTCATCCTGGTCGGGGTGGGCGCCTTCGTCGTGCTGCGCCTGAAGGCGGATCTCACCCGCGACATCGACCGCTCCGAGGCTTCCAGCGCGGTCGAGATCGCCCAGGGCTACCGCCAGGAAGGCGACAAGGAGTTCTACGACGTCAGCAACACCGTGCTGCGGGCCCTGCCGGTGGGCTCGTCGGGGGCGCAGCTGCTCGACGACCGCGGCCGGGTCCTGCTCACCTACGGCAACCGGGTCGCGCGACGGCCGATGATTCGAAGTCATTCGCGGCGGGAGGTGCTCGGAGGCAGGCACGTGCACCAATCCGTCTCTCTGGCCGGCCGAGAGCGCTTCCGCGTCTTCGCGGTGTCCGTTCTGCGGGACGGGCGCACACGCGTGCTCGTGGTCGCGAAGTCGCTGGCCGACGTCAACCACTCGGTCACTCGAGTCATCGTGCTGCTGGCGCTCGGTGGTGGCGCAGCGCTGGTGCTCACAGCCGCCGGGGGCTGGTGGTTGGCGCGCAAGGCGCTGGCGCCGGTCGCTCGGATGACGTCCCATGCGCAGCGGATCGGCATCGACCGACTGGATGACCGGGTCCCGGAGCCGCGCGTGGCAGACGAGCTGGCGCAGCTGGCGCGAACGCTCAACGGGATGCTCGACCGACTCCAGCGCGGCGTCGAGGAAAACACCGTCTCGTAGCGGACGCCTCCCACGAGCTGCGTACGCCGCTGGCGGTCATGCGCTCCGAGCTGGACGTCGCCCTCATGGATGGCGGGCTGCCGGCGGACGCCGAGGCCGTGCTGGCCAGCTCTCGCGAGGAGGTGGAGCGGATGAGCCGTCTGGTCGAGGACCTGCTCACGCTCGCCCGCGTCGACGCGGGACGGCTCGATCTCCTCCGCCAGCCCGTCGCGTTGTCTGAGCTGGCGGCAAGCGTCGCGCGGTCGTTGGCGCCCATGGCCAAGGCCAATGGGGTCACGATCGCCGTCGCGGGGGAGACGCACTCGGTGCCCGGTGACCGCGATCGCCTCGAACAGGTGCTGATGAACCTGGTCCAGAATGCGGTGTCGCACAGCGAGCCGGGAAGCACGGTTCGCATCGACGTGTGGGAGAGCGGCCAGGCGGCGGGTGCCACGGTCAAGGACGAAGGACCCGGGATTCCGACCAGCGCGCAACCGCACGTCTTCGAACGCTTCTACCGGATCGACACTGCTCGCTCGCGCAACAACGGGGGCAGCGGCCTGGGGCTCGCCATTTGCCGCGAGATCGTTCAGGCCCACGGCGGCCGTATCTGGCTCGACCACGGGCAGCGCGGCAGCGCATTCTCATTCACCGTCCCCGCAGGGGGCGAGTAGCAGCACGAGTAGGCGTCAGGGGCGGCGCTCGTTTTCATGCTCGTCTTATCGGCGCCTCCCTAGCCTCGCACTCTCCATCAACCCCTAGGTAAAGGAGGAAGCACTTGCGACCCAAGCACCTCATGGTGGGTGGTGTCGTTCTCGCTCTCGCCGCTGGTGGCGCGGGCTCGGCATCCGCCCTCGGATCCGACGACCATCCGGTCGCCGGCAACAGCAGCGACCAGGCGCGTGCGGCGGCCGTGCGCTACACCGGCGGCGGACGCGCCGGCACAGTCGAAGCCGACAGCGAGCACGGCGCGACGTGGGGCGTCGAGGTGACCA
>JBBSIW010000378.1:0-2488 GCA_038231895.1 Solirubrobacterales bacterium
CGCGACGGCGTTGAAGTCGTTGACGTAGTTGAAGACGTGGATGCCGCCGAAGGTCACGCCGGTGATGGCGGCGGCCACGGGCACGCCCTTCCAGTTGCGCAGCGCGGTGAAGAAGTAGCCCCGGAAGAACACCTCCTCGGCTAGCGGCGCCACGACCGTGACCAGGAGGCACAGCCCGATGATGATCCCGGCTCCCTTGCCCTTCGAGAGCTCCTGGAAGGCGTCCTTGGCGCTGTCATCCACTCCGAAGACGCCACGAAGCACGAGCAGCGTGACGAAGAAGCTCGCCCAGGTCAGGAGCAGCCAGCCCACCGCCGGGCCCCACCGCGTCGCTCGCAGCCCGAAGTCGCTCGGCCGCGGTCGGCGGATCGCCCGCGCGAACAGCACGGCGCTGACGACGAGGGCGCCGTCCTGGATCAGCGTCCCCACGATGTCCGTCCAGGGCGGCGGGTGCTTCGTCGATCCGCCGGTGGCCGCCACGATCACGACGAGGATCACGCTGCCCACCAGTGCCGCGGCGAATGCCGCGAGCAGGGCCAACGGCGCCGTCCACGCAGGCCAGCGCGGAACGGGAGAGACGCCCTCGGGCAGCTCCGGGCGCTCCGGCGGCCGGCCGGGATGAGAGTAGGCGAGAGGCGGGGGAACGCTCGACACCAGAGGGAGCTTACGACGCGCCAGCGGCCAGCTCGGCAAGCGAGCCGATCACGCGGACGCCGGCCGGCGGGGTGCGCCCGCCGCGGACCACGAGCACCGGCTCGATGCCCGCGGCCCGCGCGCCGGCGACGTCCTCGTCGAGCCTGTCGCCCACGTGCAGCACGGCCGACGCCGGGGCGCCGGCCACCGACAGCGCACGGGAGAAGATCGCGGGATCGGGCTTGGCGACGCCGACCTCGGCCGAGGTGAGGACCCCATGCAGGTGCGATGAGAGGCCGGTCGCGTCCAGGACATCGTGGAGCGAGCGATCCCAGTTGGAGACGACCACGAGCCGTAGTCCCTCGGCGCGCAGCGCCCGCAACGCCTCCGGCACCTCGTCGTAGGGCGCGAAGCGCAGCGCCTCGAGCATGGCTGCCTCGATGTCCTCGAGCGCCAGCATCCGCCTCACCTCGTCGGGCAGCGCCGCAGCCAGCACCTCGGCGCAACGGCGGCGCAGCGCGATCACGCCCCGGTGGTCGGCGCCGGCCATCAGGTGGTCCTTGTAGTACGCGATCTCCGCCCCCATCGCGCGGTCGGCCGCCGCCGGCCCCACATCGATGCCACGTCGTCCCAGCGCCGTGCGCAGCTCCGGCCCCGGGGGGGCGAGCTCGAGCAGCGTTCCGAGCGCGTCGAGGAGGATCGCGCGGGTCAGGCGACCCATTCCCAGGCCGTGAACTGGGCCGCGGCCAAGCCCAGCAGTACCGCCGACGATGCCACGACGCGGCGCTCCCATTGGCGCTCGCGCGCCCAGAGGGCGAGCCACATGTGCAACGGGAAGAGCACCGCGAGGAAGCGCGGCAGGGACATCAGCGGCTGGGCGACCACCGGATAGGAGAGTGGGAGGGCCAGCGCGACGACCAGGTAGGCGCCGTAGGCGAACGGCAGCCTGCGCAGCGCACCGACCGTGCCGGCGAGGGCGAACAGCAGCGAAGCGAACAGCAGCAGGTTCTGGGCCCCGATCCGGAAGGGGTCGCCGGCCGCGATGCTGAAGTACACGGGCGTTCGCGATCCGCTCAGCAGCTGGCGAGCGCCGTCGAAGGCGGCAACCGCCCCATCCCGCGCCCCTCCGAACGGGCCGGCGAACTGGCGCAGCCACATTGCCTGGGCCTCGAAGGGGGCCATCGGGTCCGCGCCCGTAGCCGCGAGGTAGCCCATGAATGCAGCGAGCCCCAGCGGCACGAGGACCAGCCACAGCGCGTCGCACCGCAGCGGGTGGGCCGGCCGCAGCCGGCGCCCGCGCGAGACGGCGTGCTCGGGGCGTCCGCGCGGCCCGTACAGATACATGAGCGCCAGCGGGACGACGAGAACGAGCCCAGCGCTGCGCGACGCCGCAGCCAGCCCTCCCGCCAGGCCGGCCAACGCCCAGCGGTCCAGCCGAGCGGCGTACATCGCGCCCACCGACAGCGCGAGAAAGAGCGACTCGCTGTAGACCGCCGAGAACGAATAGGCGGCGGGGAAGAGCGCCACCAGCATCACCGTGAGCCGGGCGGTGTCGCCTCCCAGCTCGATGCTCACGAGTCGGTGGATGAGATACAGGGCGACGCCGAAGGCGCCCACCGACACCGCCAGCCCGGCCACCACCGGAGAGCGCACCAGCTCGCTCACCGTCCGCAGCAGCAGCGGGTAGAGCGGGAAGAAGGCCGCGCGAGCCGGCTCGCGGTAGCCATCGTGGGCGATCGCCAGGTACCACACCGCATCCCAGCGGGCGCCCGGCGCCACGAGCGCGTTGCCCAGGCGGTCGAAGGGGACGGTCACCGCACCCGGGTCAAAGCCGCGCCAGCGGGGCGATCGGCCG
>JBBSIW010000379.1:0-2486 GCA_038231895.1 Solirubrobacterales bacterium
CGCTACGGCCTGGGCGGGGAGCACCCCCGGACGCTGGATGAGGTCGGACGCACGTTCAACGTCACACGCGAGCGCATCCGCCAGATCGAGAACCAGTCGCTGAAGAAGCTGCAGTCGCTCGCCGAGGCGCAGAAGCTGCGCGACGTGACCTAGCGGCGACCGGAGCAGTGGCAGCAAGCCCCGCCTTGCCGTGAGGAGCGACGAGACGGCGGCGGAGCCCGCCCCGGCGCGGGAAGGTGCTCACGATCGCTCGAGCCGTCGACGGCCACCCCCAGCTCCCGCGCCAACCCCGCCTGGCGCTCGTCGAGCGTCACGAGCAACCGTCCCGTGGCTGCGGCTGTCGCCAGGATCAGGAGGTCTGTCGCCTTGGTGATGCGTCCCGCGAGTCGTGCGCCGGCCAGCGCGTCGCCGTAGTGCTCGGCCACCAGCTCGTCCACTGGTAGGGGGGCAAAGGTCGCACGGATCGCGACAAGGCGGGCTTGGCGGGCGGCACGCACGGAAGGCTCCCGCGCGAGCTTGACGCCCGCTCGCAGCTCCCCGAGGGTGACCACCGAGATCGCTCCTGCTCCCGTGGCCTCCGAAACGCCCTCGGCGCCCGCGATGACGACGGAGGTGTCCAGGAGCAAGCCACTCAAGCCGCCTCCCAGGGGTTGCCGGCCGGTGCCTCCGCCTCGCGCATGCCGCGGATGTCCCCGGCGAGTGCATCGTCGACCGGTGTGGCGGCCAGGACGCGCCGAAGGTCGTCGAGATCGACATCGACCGCGGGTTCTGCGGGCTTGCGCGACGGGCCCAACCGGGCCACCGGACGGCCGCGTACGGTGACCACGAACTCCGTTCCCGCCTCTGCCTGGCGGAGCACGCGGGTGATGTCATTTCGAAGCTCGCGCTGCGGTATCGTGCGCTCACCCATTGCTACAGACCGTAGCATGCCCGTCGCACTGAGCGCCCGGGCCAGGCGTCCACGGTGCTCAAGCCCTGCGGCACCCGCGCCGATTCAACTACCGATGTTCGACGTCAACGCTGCTCTGCGCAAGCTCATCCAGGAGGAGGGCTCTGACCTGCACCTCAAGGTGCCCTCGCCGCCGCTCATGCGCGTTCACGGCCACCTGGGCCCGATCGCGGGTCAGGAGGTGCTGCGTCCTGAGGACACCGAGGGCGTCCTGCGCGAGATGCTGACCGACGCCGGGAAGCTCGACGAGTTCGAGGCCGAGAACGAGGTCGACTTCGCCTATGCGATCGAGGGCCTGGCCCGGTTTCGCGTCAACGCATTTCGCCAGCGCGGGTCGGTGTCACTCGTGTGCCGGGCGATCCCCTACGCCATCCGCACCATCGACCAGCTCAAGCTTCCGCCGGTGATTCGAGCGCTGGCGGAGGAGGAGCGGGGCATCATCCTCCTCACCGGCACGACCGGCTCGGGCAAGTCCACGACGCTCGCGGCCATCATCGATCACATAAATCACACGATGGCCAAGCACGTGGTGACCATCGAGGACCCGATCGAGTACCTGCACCGCGACCGCAAGTCGGTCATCAACCAACGTGAGGTGGGGCTCGACACCGCGTCGTTCAAGCGGGCGCTGCGCCGCGTCCTTCGCCAGGACCCGGACGTCATCCTCATCGGCGAGATGCGCGATGAGGAGACGGTGCAGACCGCCCTCTCGGCGGCTGAGACCGGGCACCTCGTCCTCTCCACCGTCCACACCGTGGACGCCACCGAGTCGGTCAACCGGATGCTCGACTTCTTCCCCCCCCACCAGCATCACCAGGTGCGGGCCATGATCGCCGGGACGCTCAAGGGCGTCGTCTCCCAGCGCCTGATCCCGAGCGCCGATGGCACGGGACGTGTGGCGGTGTGCGAGGTGCTCGTCCAGACCGGCCGAGTCAAGGACATGGTCATGGACCCAACGCAGACCGGGCGCCTTCACGAGGTCATTGCCGAGGGCGAGTACTACGGCATGCAGACCTTCGACCAGGCGCTGCTCGGCCACCTCCAGGCCGGGCGGATCACGATGGAGGAAGCCCTCAAGGCGGCGACGCATCCCCACGACTTCAAGCTGCTCGTGGCCTCGGAGGGCCGGCGCTCCACCTCGATGGAGGACCTGGCTCCCAGGCCCGCGAATGGAACGGGCCACGCGCCAAAGGCGCCGGTCACGGCGGCGGCGCCTTCGCCGTCGTACCCTTCCTAGGCTCCGCAGCCCGCATCAAGCCGCCCCAGCTTGCCGGCGGCACTCCGCCGCGCCCCACGAAAGGAGCCCCCGTGCAGACGACCCTGGCCCAGTTCAACGAGAACCAGTCACAAGACGCCTTCGCCCTCCAGAACTCAAAGCTGCTGAAGGTCCATCTCGACCAGGTCACGATCCAGGCCAAGCTCGGATCGATGGTCGCCTACCAGGGGGAGGTGGTCTTCGAGCATGCCGGGGCCGGCGGCATGGGCCGCATGCTCAAGAAGGCGGTGACCGGCGAGGGCACGCAGCTGATGAGGATCA
>JBBSIW010000380.1:0-2472 GCA_038231895.1 Solirubrobacterales bacterium
CTCGAGCCGGGTTTCTACGAGTACCGGTCACTGGTGACGCGCCTGGCGGAGCTCGACGAGCTCCGCGTTCAGGGGGCGGCGGCGATGGCGACGGTCGGCGTGTTGTTCGTGCGCACGAGCGCGCGGTCGCGGCAGATGCGGGAGTACCGCGCGCACCTCGAGGACCCGGAGGCGCTGGGCGGCGAGGCGGTGCATGTCTTCGCGACGCATACGCGGCAGCAGGCGTCGGTGCGTGACCATCCGCGGCTCGCGCAGCCGACGGTGCTCGCCGATCCCGGCGGCCATGTCGCTGACGACTACCGCCGGTTCGTGGCCGAGCTCGTGGAGCGCATCCCGACGCCGGCCGTGGCGGGCTGAACGATGGGTGAGGCGCGTGCGGCGGTGCGTCCGGCGCGGTTGTCGGTGCGGGTTCCCGGCCTGGTCAAGGACGGGGTGCGCGCCCGCGTGACGGAGCTCGGCGCGCGGGGGCTGCGCACGTCGGAGAGCGAGCTCGTGGAGTTGCTCGTCGTCGACGGGCTGCGCGCCGATCTCGACGCGCTGGAGGGTCGTCTGCGCCACTGGCGGGCCGGCCAGGCGGCGCGGTGAGCCGGCAGCTACCGAAACTGCCGGGCGCGCGGCGGCCCAGCGGGCCGCAGCCGGCGCCAGCGGCTGGTGGCGTGTTCGGCGAGCTCGCCGCGAGTGGGCGGCTGCGCACCGTGCCGGTGGACGCGATCGTGCCGAATCCGCGCCAGCCGCGCCGTCACGTCGACGAGAGTCGACTCGTCGCGTTGAGCGAGTCGATCGCGGCACGCGGGGTGCTGCAGCCGCCGGTGGTCCGGGAGGTCGAGGGTGGGTATGAGCTGGTGGCCGGTGAGCGGCGCTGGCGTGCCGCGCGGCTCGCCGGTCTGACCGAGCTTGAGGTACTGCTGGTTGAGGCTGATGCCGAGACGAGTCTCGTCGACGCGCTCATGGAGAACACCGCACGGGACGATCTCTCACCGATCGACGAGGCGCGCGCGTACGCGACGATGGTCGAGGATCTCGGGATCACCCGGGAGGAGATCGGCCGCCGCGTCGGTCGGTCGCGTGTGTCGGTGTCTAACCATCTGCGGCTGCTCGATTTGCCCGACGTCGCGCTCGAGCTCATCGACGGTGGCGAGCTGTCCTTCGCGCACGGCCGGGCGCTGCTTCTCGTCGACGATCACGGCATGCGTAGTCGCCTGGCCCGGCGGGCCGTCGCGGAGGGCTGGTCGACGCGGCAACTCGAGGAGCAGGCGCGTACGGCGGGCGCTCCGCGCGCCCGGCGGATCGCGCACCCGGCCGACCCGGACAGGGAGGCGCTCGCCATGCGGCTCGGTGACCTCGTAAGCCGGGCGGGCACGGTCGGCGTCGTGGTGCGCGCTAACGCGCGCGGGGAGTACGCGTTCACCGTGCAGGGTGAGGACGCCGCCCGTGACTTGGCGCGGCGGCTCGGCGCCGCCGACGTCGAGGTCGACGACGCGCTGTAGGCCGGGCCCGGCGCCGCGAGCCGCGGCGCCGGGGTCGACGCCACCAGTGGAGGCGGCGTTGGCTGCGGCGGCTCGAGTGGCGTGTGTGGCGCCACGCGTGGAGCGTCACGGCGGCGGGATGCCGGAGTGCTCGTAGAGCAGCGCGCCGGGGAACCGGGCGGGGTCGGTGGTGCCCGGGCTCATCGCTCGTCTTCGCCGCGCGCCCAGTGCGCGTCTGAGCCGTAGCCGGCGATCTCGTCGGGGTTGACGCGGGCGGCGTCGCCGCGGCGGGTGGCCATGTCGTCGGCGATCTGGTGGCGCTCGCGGGCGACGTCGCCGCGCGGCGTGCGCGGCGTCTGGCGCAGCCGGTTGATCTCTCGCGAGGCGTCGCGGCTGGTGGTGGGGTACGTGAAGGTCTGGCCGCGCTGTTCGGCGAGCGTCTTGAGGTAGCGCAGCTGCTTGGCGGTGGGCTTGGCGGCGTTGCCGCGGGTGGTGGGTTCGGGCATGGTCCGCGCGAGGCGAGCCGGGAAAGGCGGCGGTCAATGCCCGGGCCCGTCAGGGCCGCCCGCAGGGCGCCGCGTGAGCGGCCGGGCTTGACCGTCCGGCGGCCGGCCGCACGCTGGCGGGCCTGTCCCGTACTCCACCCGGTGGCCAGCACATACCTCCGCTGCGAGCTGCTTGGGGTTAGCCGCGGTTGCGTGGCGCGACGGTCATCTCGTCGGGCCTCGCGCCCGGCCACCTCGACGAGCTGGAGCGAGCCGCCGCCGATGTCGAGCACCGCCCCGTCGGTGAGCGTGGTCGAGTTGACCGCGCCCACGTAGCCGAAGGTGGCCTCCTCCTCGTCGGAGATCACCCGGATCGGCAGCGCCGAGCGCCCGACGACCTCCCCCGCGTTCTCGGCGTCCCGGATCGCGCTCGTCGCGACGGCGTGGACCTCGTCCACGTCGGCGTGGTCGGCGAAGGCGGCGAAGAGCTCGATCGTCCGCAGCGCCCGCTCGACCGCCGC
>JBBSIW010000381.1:0-2464 GCA_038231895.1 Solirubrobacterales bacterium
ACGGGCGCTTGGGTGAACAGCAGGAGGCCCGCCATGATGAGCACCAAGCCCGGCAGCAGCGTGGTCTTGGCGCCGAAGCGCATGACCAATCGCTCCGTGTAGCGGATGGACAGCGTTCCCATGAGGATGGTCGTCGGCAAACGCGAGACCGATCTCCAGGGGGTCGTAGTGGAGTATGCGCGCTAGCAGCCCCTTCGGAAACGGGCCGCCGGGTGGCGCGGAGAGAATCGCGCCCCTGGCGAAACGGCGTTTGCCCCTGAGAACGAGCCCGGTCGGCGTATCTGGGCTTCCCAGTACCTGCAACTCTCGTTCCGCACTTCTCGTGTGCGTTATCTCCCCCCATCGCGTGCGTGGAGAGACGTCGGTCAGGAGTCGGCGGCGGTGCTCTTGTAGGCGGCTTGGGGGATGCTGAGCAGGTCGAGGATCTGGCTTTGGAGGTCGGTGAGCTGGGGCTCGAAGATCTGCACGGTCTCGCCGCCGTCGCGGTTGGTGAGGTGGTGGCGGGCGGTGTCGGCGAACTGGTCGAAGATGCTTGCGGCGGTCGGCGCTTTGGAGGCTCGGTCTTCGTGGTAGAGCGCGAGCTCGGGGATGCCCTGCCTGGTCATTTGTGCGGCGTGGTGGGCGGCATCCAGCGTCCGCAGGCGCGAGCGCGGGCCGGCGAGCTTGGCCTGGACTGCTTCTAACGCGCTCATCCCAAAAGCATGCCTGCGACGCCGAGACCCGAAGGGCGCGGATCGAGCGCGGCATGCTCGCCTTATTAGCGCGGGGGCGGCAGCAGCTCGCGCTCGAAGACCACATCGAGGCGCGCGTCCACGCCGCGCACGCCCTGGGTACGCTGCCAGCCATGTCCAGCCTCGCAACCCCGCTTCTCCTCGCGATCTTCCTCGCCGCAGCCGGCGCGATCTGGATCGCAGGGGTCCAGCTCTCCGACCAGACCGACGTCCTGTCGACCCGCCTTCATCTCGGGTCGGCGCTCGGCGGCCTCATCCTGCTCGCCCTCGCCACGAACCTGCCGGAGATCGCGATCGTGACCAGCGCTGGGCTCGCCGGGAACGTCGGCGTCGCCGTGGGCAACATCCTCGGCGGTATCGCGATCCAGACCGTCGTCCTGGTCGCCCTCGACGCCTTCGGCGGGCGGCACCGGCACCCGCTCACCTACCGCGCGGCGTCGCTGGTGCTCGTCCTCGAGGGCATCGCGGTCGTCGCGGTCCTGGCGGTCGTCGTCGCGGGGACCCAGCTCCCCAGCGGTGCCCTGCTCTGGCGGCTCACGCCCGAGTCGCTGCTGATCGCCGTCCTGTGGGTCGTCAGCCTCCTGCTCGTGCAACGCGCGGGGACCTCCCTGCCCTGGCAGGAGTCCGGCGAGGCACCCGAAAACCAGGACAAGCCGCGTGGACACAGCCAGCAACGGACCGAGCACGCCGCGACGACCAACGGCCTCAGCACCCCGAAGGCCGGGGCGATCTTCGCCGCCGCGGCGCTCGTCACGCTCGTCGCCGGCGTCGTCCTGGAGCGCAGCGGCGACGCCATCGCGAACCACATCGGCCTCTCCGGGGTCCTGTTCGGCGCCACCATCCTGGCGGCCGCGACCTCGCTGCCGGAGCTCTCCACCGGCTTGACCTCGGTCAAGCAGGGCGACGAGCAGCTCGCGATCAGCGACATCTTCGGCGGCAACGCCTTCCTCCCCGTCCTGTTCTTGCTGGCGACGCTGCTTTCGGGCAAGGCCGTCCTGCCGCAGGCCCAGAACACCGACATCTACCTCACGGCGGTCGGGATGCTCCTCACGGGCGTGTACGTGACCGGATTGCTGTTCCGGCCGACGCGCCGCATCGCGCGGATGGGCCTCGACTCGTTCATCGTCCTCGTGCTCTACGCGCTGGCGGTCGGCGGGCTCTTCGCGATCGCGGGCAGCACATGACCTCGGACGGTCGCCGGCCAGCGACGTACGCTCAGGCGCTCCAGACGACGCTGCGCACCACCGCGGCGGCGTACGGCTACACCCTCACGACCGCGACGACGATGGGCATCCTGACTTCGGTTCACGGCAAGCCCCACACCGGCCAGCTCTTCGGGTTCGTCGCCGGCGGACTCGTCGCCTTCGCGATCCTCGAGGGACTGCTCCAGCTCCTGCCGCCGCAGCGAGACGACGAGCCCGCTCAGGCGTTCCCGTTCGCAGGGGTGCTGAGCTTCTTCTCGGTCGCCGCTGGGCTCGGCGCCGCGACCGCTCTGGCCAACGACGTGCACGGTGATCTGGCCTGGGGGCTCGCGCCGTCGGCCTCGACCGCCGCCTACATGCTCGGCGTCGCGGCCCAGGTCACGGTGGTGGATCTGCTCCGGCGCCCCTGACGACTGGAGCGTTCGGGTCGTCCCGCGCGCGCCACCCGAGCAGCGCGAAGGCGCTTCGATCAGACAGCCGGTCGCCGGCAGACGCGCGCCGAGCGCCGCTCCGGCGGCAACAACGAGGCTC
>JBBSIW010000382.1:0-2449 GCA_038231895.1 Solirubrobacterales bacterium
CCTCCAACGGCGTCCACGGCCTCGTCGCCGCCGGGCGCGGCGAAGTAGTCGCGGGCTTGGATGGCCGCGAGCCAGCGGGCGTGGCGCGCGAGATCGGCGTCGGACTCCTCGAGCTCGGTGTAGGTGATCCGGCCCCGCCGGCGCTCCTGCGCGAGCTCGGCGTGGAACTCCTCGGTGCGCTGCACCACCTCGCCGTACTCGTCGCTGCGCTCGCGCTGGAAGGC
Organism: Solirubrobacterales bacterium; assembly: GCA_038231895.1. Classification (GTDB taxonomy): domain Bacteria; phylum Actinomycetota; class Thermoleophilia; order Solirubrobacterales; family Solirubrobacteraceae; genus JALYZC01. The sequence continues at coordinate 225 of JBBSIW010000382.1, forward strand.
TTCGACGATGGTCGCCTCCTGTTGGATGGAGGTCAGCGCGATGGTGAGCATCTGGCCCTGGCCGCCCTCCTCGCGCAAGCGCGCGAGAACCCGGTTCACCGCCCGGGTGGTCTCGGGCGTCTCGGGCAGCAGGCAGACGGACTGCTGGAGGTAGTAGGCGCCGAGGCCACGGAGGCGACGCCATGCCCAGACCCGCAGCGTCGACGAGGCGCCCGCCGTCGACGTCGTGGTGAGCAACCAGGAGCGACCCATCCTACGAGAATGACACATCGCCGGAACGTGCGTATCCTGCGCGATGCATCGTGAGTTACATCAGCGGCCTGTCGTCTCCACGCGAGCCTGTCGAGCTGACCTTGGCAGCGCACGCGGGCTCTCCCGAGGCTCTCCTCGAGGCGCTGGGGAGCACGCCCGATGGGCTGACCGACGCTGCGGCACAAGAGCGGCGGCAGTCTGCGCACGGCGCAGAGCGGCCTCGCTCACCCTTCCTGGCGGTCCTCGCGCAGCTCGCGGAGGCGCTGACCGAGCCGCTCCAGTTGCTCCTGATCGCGGTGGGCGTCCTCTCGGCCGTGTTCGGCGAGCTCCGCGACGCGATCGCGATCTTCGCGATCATCGCGCTGGTCGCGGCGGTCGAGACGATCTCGGAGGCGCGGGCCCGCAACGCGCTGCGTTCGCTCAAGGACCTGACCGCACCGAGCGCCCGCGTGCGACGCGACGGTGCGGTGCGCGCGGTGCCGAGCGCCGAGGTCGTGGCCGGCGACATCGTTCTGGTGGAGGCCGGGGACGTGATGGCCGGCGACGGGCGCGTGCTGGAGGCGGAGGGGCTTGCGAGCGACGAGTCGGCGCTGACGGGTGAGCCCGTGGCTTCGGCCAAGGGGCCAGACGCGGTCGCGCCGGGCGCCCCGCTGGCCGAGCGCTCGTCGATGCTCTTCGAGGGCACCCCGATCGTTACGGGACGCGGCGAAGCCGTGATCGTCGCTACCGGCGCGGAGACCGAGCTTGGTCGTCTGGGCAAGCTCGCGCGCGATGCCACCGAGCCGCTCACGCCGCTCCAGCGCGCGATGCGAGAGCTCGCGCGGGCGGCCCTCGTGCTGGCGGTGACCGCGAGCGTGCTCGTGCCGGTGCTCGGGGTGCTCGAGGGCCAACCGGTCAGGGACATGCTCCTCGCGGGGTTGACCCTGGCGTTCGCGACCATCCCGGAGGAGCTGCCGATCCTGGTGACGGTGCTCGTCGCGGTCGGTGGTCTGCGCCTGGCGCGCCGGGGCGTGGTGATTCGTCGGCTGCGCTCCGCGGAGGCGGTGGGCGGGGTGACGGTCGTGCTCACCGACAAGACGGGAACCCTGACGCTCAACGATCTCCGCGTCGACGTCGTCCGCGGCGGCACGCGACGAGTTCTTGAGGTCGCCAACTCCGCACACGGTCTTGCTCCCGCTGCCGTGCGCGATCCACTCGATGCGGCGCTGGTGGCGGCGGCGGACGGGAACGTCGCGTTCGTGGGCGAGCTGGTGCGGCGCTATCCGTTCGACCCGGTGCGCAAGCGCGAGAGCGCGGTGTGGGAGCGGGAAGACGGCCTGTTCCTCGCGGTGAAGGGGGCTCCGGAGGGTGTCCTGTCCGCCTGCCGGATGGAGGACTTCGAGCGCGAGGCCAGGCTCGAGGAGGCCGCCGAGCTCGCGCAAGCCGGCAAGCGCGTCATCGCCGTGGCGCAGCGCCGGTTGAAGGAAGTGCGCGACGGGCCGGGCGCGGCCGAGAACGAGCTCGAGTTCGTCGGGCTGATCGGGTTCGTCGATCCCCTACGCCCCGGCGTTCCCGAGGCGGTGCGCGCGCTTGCCGGCGCCGGGGTCCGGACGGTGATGGTCACCGGCGACCATCCCCTCACGGCCGCCGCGATCGCGCGTGAGGCCGGGTTGCGCGATCCCGACGTGCTGCTGGGCGGCACGGCGCTCGATGCCCTCGACGACGAGCAGCTCTCCAAGCACCTGTCGGGTCAGCTCGTCGTGGCGCGCGCGACCCCGACCGACAAGATGCGTCTCGTCCACCTGCTGCAGGCGCGTGGCGAGGCCGTGGCGGTCACCGGCGATGGCGTCAACGACGCCCCGGCCCTGGCCGCGGCCGACGTCGGCATCGCCATGGGCGGACGCGGCACCGAGCTCGCGCGCGAGGCCGCCGACCTCGTCCTGACCGACGACGCCTACCCGACGGTGGTCGAGGCCGTGCGCGGCGGCCGGGGA
>JBBSIW010000383.1:0-2445 GCA_038231895.1 Solirubrobacterales bacterium
GGCCGATCAGCGCCTTGCCCACCGGGGACTCGTTGGAGAGCCTGTTCTCGGCCGGCTTGGCCTCGGCCGAGCCGACGATCGCGTACTTGACCGACTTGCCGGTCTTCTCGTCCTTGACGTGGACGACCGAGCCGACGCGCACCAGGTCGGTGGAGAGCGCCTTGGAGTCGATTACCGAGGCCGAGCGCAGCTTGTCTTGCAGCCCGGCGATCTTGGCTTCGAGCATCGCCTGCTCGTTCTTGGCGTCGTCGTACTCGGCGTTCTCGGCAATGTCGCCGAACTCGCGAGCCTCCTTGATACGCTCAGCGACCTCGCGGCGCTTCTCGGTCTGCAGGTACACGAGGTCGGAGTTGAGCTTCTCGAGACCTTCCGGGGTGAGGATGACGTCCTTGGGCATGGGTGTCCCGCGCTCGCGCTCAGGCCACTCCGGGCCAAGGAAAAACCCGCCACATGGCGGGATCACGGTCCGGCGCGGCGGTGTCAGGGGCGGGCAAGTATAGCGGCGGCGAAGCCGCACTCGAGCGTCACTTTCACCCACCGCCTCATGCGGCTCGCGCCAGGCGCAACCCGGCCAGGACCTCGCGCGCGGCGTCGATGCCCTCGCTGCGCTGGAGGGTATCCTGGACACCCTCACCTGCGCTCAGGCGGGCGAGGTACCAGGGGTAGAACTTGCGCAGATAGCGGGACGCGCGCTGGGCGCCGAAGTGCTCCACCGCGCGCTCCATCACCCAGTGAAGCTCGTCGAGCACCTCATCCGACGACGGGTCTCCGGCACGCCGACCGAGGACCTGGGCGAACAGCCACGGGTTGCCCAGCGATCCCCGGGCCAGCATCACCGCAGCGGCACCCGTCTGCTCGAAGACGAGGGCGGCGGCGCCCGGATCGTGCAGGCCACCGGTCACGATCACCGGCGTTGGTGCCAGCTCGGACACGAGGTCACGGGCCAGCTCGTAGTCGGGAGTGCCCTTGTGCTGCTGGGACGCATGCCGTGGGTGGAAGGTGATGCCCGCCACGCCCGCGTCGGCGACCAGGCGCTTGGCCAGTTCGACGCCCGAGCGATCGCCGGGCCGCTCTCCGGAGCGCAGCTTCACCGTGACGGGAAGGCCACTCCCCTTACCCGCGGCCCGGGCCAGTGCCACCGCCCGGTCGGGGTCGCGCAGCAGCGCCGCCCCGGCTCCGGTCTTGCACACCTTGCGCACCGGGCAGCCCATGTTGAGGTCGATGAAGTCCGCTCCCGCACGCGCGACGTGAGCCGCCGCGGAGCGCATGACCTCTGGCTCGTGTCCGAACAGCTGCACCGAGACCGGATGCTCGTCAGGGTGGATGGTGAGCATCTCGCGGCACGTGCGCTCGTTGCGGTAGTGGACCCCGAAGCTCGAGACCATCTCGGACACCGCCATCCCGGCTCCGTAGCGCCGGGCCTGCAGGCGCACGAACCAGTTGCCGATCCCGGCGAGGGGGGCGAGCAGGACGCGGTTCGCGATCTCGACGTCGCCGAGGGTCCAACTGTCCGTGAGCGCCTGCACGGACTCATCGTAGGAGACGCTCTACGCGTCGTGCCGCTCGTGGATCAGCCGCAGGCCCGTGAGCGTGAGCAGGTCGTCAGCCTCGTCGATCGTCTCGGTGAACGGGAACACGGCGCCGGCGAGCCCTCCCGTGGCGATCGTGCCGGCTTGCGCGCCGAGCTCGGCGCGCAGGCGCCTGACGATCCCGTCCACGAGGCCTGCGAACCCGTACACCATCCCCGAGCGAATGGCCTCGACGCTTGACTTCCCGATCAGCGCGCGCGGCTCGCCGAGGTCGATCTGCGGGAGCTTCTCCGCGCGCTCGATCAGCGCCTCGAGCGAGATCTCGGCTCCCGGGGCGATGATGCCGCCGAGGTACTCGCCCTGGGCCGAGACGGCGTCGAAGGTGATCGCCGTGCCGAAGTCGATGACGATGCACGGACCTCCCACGCGCTCGTAGGCGGCGATTGCGTTGACCAGCCGATCGGCACCGAGCTCGCGCGGGTTGTCGATGCGGATCGGCATCCCCGTTCGCACGCCCGGTCCGACGATCACCATCGGGTGGTCGAGGTAGCGCGAGGCCATGCTCGACCACTCCACCCCCAGCCGCGGGACCGTGGAGGAGACGATCGAGGCGTCGAGGTCGTCGAAGGCCATGCCGCGCAGCGCCAGCAGGTTGCTCAGGACCACGCCCAGCTCATCCGCCGTGGACTCCCTCGTGGTGGCGAAGCGCCAGTGCTGCACCAGCTCCTCGTGGCCAAAGGCGCCGATGTGCGTCTGAGTGTTTCCGACGTCCACGGCGAGAAGCACGGCCGCGATTATGCTCCACCGAGCAGCGGCGGTCCGGCACGACGCACGGCCTGACCGGGCTCGAGGCCGTCCAGCGCGTCGACCAGGCGCGTCCCGTCGGGCGCGCTCAGCGCGGGATCGAGCTCGAGCA
>JBBSIW010000384.1:0-2436 GCA_038231895.1 Solirubrobacterales bacterium
ATGGGAGAGCTTGGCGGGTTCATCAAGGTCCACCGCGTGGGCTTTGACAAGCGCGACCCGCGTGAGCGCGTCCGCGACTACAAGCAGTACTTCCACACCCAGCCGGCCGAGGAGCTGCGCCGTCAGGGCGGCCGGTGCATGGATTGCGGCGTGCCCTTCTGTCACGAGGGCTGCCCGCTGGGCAACCTGATTCCCGACTGGAATGACCTCGTCTACCGCGGGGACTGGCGGCGCGCCATCGACCAGCTGCACGCCACGAACAACTTTCCCGAGTTCACGGGACTGATCTGCCCGGCGCCGTGCGAGTCGGCGTGCGTGCTCGACATCAACGACGACCCGGTGACGATCGAGCAGATCGAGCTGGGCATCATCGAGCGGGCATGGGCCGAGGGGTGGGTCGTTCCCGAGCCTCCGGAGCACCGCACCGGCCGTTCCGTGGCGGTGATCGGGTCCGGCCCGGCGGGGATGGCCGCGGCGGCTCAGCTCAACGACGCCGGGCACGCCGTCACGGTGTACGAGCGCGATGAGGGCGTGGGCGGGCTGATGCGCTTCGGCGTCCCGGACGCCAAGCTCGAGAAGTGGATCATCGATCGACGCGCCGACGTCATGCGCGCCGAAGGCGTCGACTTCCGCTGTGACGTCGACGTCGGACGCGACATCACCACCCAAGAGCTGCGAGAGCACCACGACGCCGTGGTGATCGCGATCGGCTCCCGCGTGCACCGCGACCTCGATGTCCCCGGCCGCGAGCTCGACGGGGTGCACTTCGCGATGGACTACCTCTACCAGCGCAATCGCCACGTGGCCAACCTCGAGGGCCGCCCCTCGCGCGAGCCGCAGCGGCCCATCACCGCGGAGGGCAAGCACGTCGTCGTCGTGGGCGGCGGCGATACCGGCATGGACTGCATCTCAAACGCCATTCGCGAGGGCGCGGCCGACGTGCGCATGCTCGACGTCTATCCGGAGCTGCCTCCCTCGGGCCGGCTGGCCACCACGCCCTGGCCCCTCCCCCCCAAGCGGACGCTGACCACCTACGCGCTCGACGAGGGCGGCGAGCGGGAGTGGAACGCGGAGATGACCGAGCTGCTCGGCGATGACGGCCGCGTCGTGGGGGCCCGGGCGCGCAGGGTGGAGGGCACCTCCTCGCGCGACCTGCAGCCGGTGGCGGACAGTGAGTTCGAGCTGCCCGCTGACCTGGTGCTGATCGCGATCGGCTTCTCTCATCCCGAGCACTCCGGGATGGTGGATGAGCTGGGCGTCAAGCTCGACGCTCGCGGAAACGTGAAGGCCGCGGTCTATGAGACCTCGGTCGCGGGCATCTTCGCGTGCGGCGACGCACGGATCGGCCAGTCGCTGGTGGTGACCGCGATCGCCGAGGGGCGCAAGTGCGCACGCGTGGTCGAACGCTGGCTCTGCGGCACCGACGAGCTCGAGCTGGCGCCCGACACCTCGGCGGCCATCACGGATGCTCACTTCCTCGAGCTCGAGGCTCAGACCGCCGGAACCGTCACGGCCGGCGACGACTTCTTCCTGGGGCCCGGCAAGCGCTGACCCCGCGGGTCATGGAATTGGCCCCGGCTCGGCCAGTGGCTGCGTGCAGGCAGCCCGTCACGATGTCAACCACTCCGCAGTACAGGCGATAAGCTGCGCTCGCGCATGGTCTCCGGAACGTTGGCGCTCGACTACACCCTCTCGCTTGTCGCCATCTTCGGCGGCATCGGTCTGATCGCCAACGCGATCATCATCTACATCGTGGCCCAGGCCCGCAGCGAACGCCGCGCCGACGAGGAGTGGCTCAAGCGCGGCCCCCGCGGGGACGAGTAATCGGGCACGCGCTCTGCCCACCTTCTGCCGCCACAATCGCTTCATCCAGAACTGCCCGATCTGCAGGGAGCCCGAGCCGACCGCCACGCGCTCGACCGAGCGCCGCCAGAGCTCGCCGGCGTCGAGCCGGCAGGCGGGTCGCACCGGAGGCGTGCGCATCCGCCAAGCCGCGCGCACGTTCGATGACGGCTTCCGCTCGCCACTCGCCCCCGGTCTCAAGCTCGAGGATGACGCGCACCGTCTCGCGGAGGAGATCGCCTTCGTCGCCGGACGGCTGAGCCTGCTGGCCAGCGCGCCTCCGGGTCTGTACGCCGATGTTGCCTCCGAGCCCGACCCGGAGGAGGCCCTGTGGCTCGCCTTCCTCATCGCCTACCTCGGACCGGACGAAGGCGAGGATCCCTTCGCGGCGATTCGCGCGGTCCACACCCGCTGGGCGACGGACGTGCTGCCTTCGCTTGACGGCGCCGTCGCCGGCCCCCGCGGCTCCCATCAGCCGGGGCAGGGCACCCGCACCCCTGCCGCCTATCGCGCCTGGGCGCAGCGTGCTGGATCACAGATGGCGGCCTTCACCGGCGAGACGCACTGGACCCCCGAGCGCCGGTTCGAGCGCAC
>JBBSIW010000385.1:0-2434 GCA_038231895.1 Solirubrobacterales bacterium
CGGGGTCGCGGCGCGGCTCTCGCGCTACCTCCAGGTGCTCACGCAGGCGCGCAAGACGGGGCAGGAGACGATCTCCTCGCAGGAGCTCTCCGAGTACACGCACGTCAACTCCACCCAGATCCGCCGCGACCTGTCGGGCTTCGGCAAGTTCGGCAAGCGCGGCGTGGGCTACAACGTGGACGCGCTGCTCTCGCAGATCCGCAAGATCCTGCGCACCTCGGGCCAGCACAACATCGCACTGTTCGGCGCCGGGAACCTGGGCCAGGCGATCGCCAGCTCGGACATCTTCGCCGACCACGGCTTTCGGATCGTGGCGATCTTCGACGTCGACCCGGTCAAGGTGGGTCAGCCCCTGGGTGGCCACACGGTGCGCACCCCCGACGAGCTGCCAACCGTGGTCGAGAACGAGGAGATCGTCGTCGCGGTGCTGGCCGTGCCCGGCACGGAGGCCCAGGACCTGGCCGACGCCCTGATCGACGCGGGAGTGAAGATCATCTTCAACTACTCTGAGGCGCTGCTCCAGGCACCACCGGAGGTCACGATCCACACCTCCAGCCCCGCCGTCGACCTTCTCTACGCGCTGTACTTCTATCTGACCTGACGCTGTCTGGCGGGCGGTGACCGCCAACGTGAGCCTCGAGATCGATACCGCGCGAGAGACCTTTGAGTCCTCCACCGACCTCACGGTCGGCATCGAGGAGGAGTTCGCGCTGCTCGATCCCTCCACGCTCGCGCTGGTGGGCCGCTACGAGGAGCTCCACGATGCGGCGGAGGCGTCGGACCCTCTGCTCGCGGACTCGATGGCCGGCGAGCTCATCGCCTCGGAGATCGAGATCCGCTCCGGCCGGGGGGATGACTTCCACGATGCGATCGCCCGCCAGCGCGACCGGCGCCGGCGCCTGTTCGCCCTGGCCGCCGACCGCGGCGTCGCGCTGGGCGCCACCGGGACGCACCCGTGGGCGGACTACCGCGAGCAGCGCATCATCGACACCGACCACTACCGCAGGCTCGACCAGGAGCTCGGCTACGTGGCGTGGCGCAACAACACCTTCTCGCTGCACGTGCACGTCGGCGTGCGGGGTCCCGAGCGGGTGGTGGGGGTGTGCGACCGCCTCCGTCCCGTGCTGCCGCTCCTGCTCGCCATCTCCGCCAACTCGCCCTACCTCGACGGCCGCGACTCGCGACTGCACTCGGCGCGCACCGAGAGCTTCACCCGCGTGTTCCCCCGCTGCGGGATACCCGACGCGTTCGGCGACTGGGGCGAGTTCGCCGGCTACCTCGACTTCCTGGTGCGCACGCGCTCGATCGTCGAGTACACGCAGCTGTGGTGGTCGATCCGTCCGCACACGTCGTTTGGCACCGTGGAGATCCGCATCTGCGACGCCCAGGGCACCGCCGCCGAGTCCGAGGCCCTCGCCGGCCTGATGGTCGCCTGCGTGGCCCAGGCGGCGCGCGACGTCGACACGGCCGTGCCGTGGGCCGATGCGCCGCCCCGGCTGATCGAGGAGAACCTGTGGCGGGCCATCCGCTACGGCCTGGACGGGCGCCTCATCGACCTCGAGCGCGTGGAGGAGTACCCGGCGGCCGAGGCGACCGCCCGGCTGCTGGAATGGACCGCGCCGATGCGGTCGGAGCTGGGGATCGAGCCGGCGCTGTCGGAGGCCAACGGAGCCCAGCGGCAGCGGCGGATGATCGAGACGGGGGCGGCCATGGAGGAGGTCTTCGCCGCGTCGGTCCGCGAAACCCGCGAGACTTACGCCCAGGAGGTGGTGGCATGAGCAACGGGGAACACACATCGTCCACGGCGGGCGGCGGGGCCGGCCAGCCCGGCGAGGAGGAGATGCGGGCTGCGATGGAGGAGGAGCTCAAGCGCATCTCGGTCGACGACGTCCTCCTCCAGACGCTCATCACGCTGCTCAACCTGGGCGGGCGCAGGCTGGGCACGGTGCCCGGCGGGGAGGCCGAGCGCGACCTGGCTCAGGTGCAGGCGGCCATCGAAGGCGTGCGCGCGCTGCTGCCCGTCATCGAGCGCAGCGGCGCCGCGGCCGATCAAGACCTCGGGCCCGCCCGCGACGTCCTCTCCCAGCTCCAGATGGCCTACGCCAAGCTTGCCGGCGAGGCGGGCGGCGAGCCTGCCGGCGAGGGTGTCAGCGCGGAGCCCGAGGCACCGCCGGCCGCCGCGCCCAAGCCCGGGGGACTGGCCCCCGCAGGGGCCACCGAGCTGGGAGAGAAGGGCCCGGCCCAGTCCAGCGGCCGCCTGTGGGTGCCGGGCGAGCGCTGAGGATCAGCGCACCCTGTACACGCGAAACGCGCCGTCGTCGTAGGCCGGCGTCCGCCGCGCCAGGCACCCGGGCGTCGTGTAGGGGTCGGTGCTGAGGAAGCCGTAGCCATAGCGCGGGGAGCTGACCACGACCCATCCGGCGCGTGCCCGCTC
>JBBSIW010000386.1:0-2420 GCA_038231895.1 Solirubrobacterales bacterium
CAGGACGGAGTAGATCTGGTGGGTCTTGCCCTCGCGGATGAGGTTGCGCACGGCCGGCGTGGGAATGAGCACCTCGGCCGCCATGACTCGCCCCGACCCGTCCGCGGTGGGCAGCAGCTGCTGGGTGACGATGCCCTGGAGGGCCACCGAGAGCTGGACGCGGACCTGGTGCTGCTGGGAGGGAGGGAACACGTCGATGATGCGGTCGATCGTCTGCGGCGTGTCCTGCGTGTGCAGCGTGGCGAACACGAGGTGGCCGGTCTCCGCCGCGGTCAGCGCGGTGGAGACGGTCTCGAGATCGCGCATCTCGCCGACAAGGATGACGTCGGGGTCCTGGCGCAGGGCGCCCTTCAGGGCTTCGGCGAAGCTGGTGGCGTCGGCGCCCAGCTCGCGCTGGTTGACCAGGCACTTCTTGTGGCCGTGCAAGAACTCGATCGGATCCTCGATGGTCATGATGTGGTCCTCGCGCGACTCGTTGATCTCATTGATCAGCGATGCCAGCGACGTCGACTTGCCCGAACCGGTCGGTCCCGTGAACAGGACGAATCCGCGGGGCTTGTGGACGAAGTCGTTGACCACGGCGGGGAGGCCGAGCTGGTCCAGCGGGGTGATCTCCGCCGGAATGAGCCGGAAGGCGGCGCCCAGCGCGGAGCGCTGGAAGTAGGCGTTGACGCGAAACCGGGCGCGCCCCGGGATCTGGTAGGCGAAGTCGACCTGCCAGTTGGTCTCCAGCCGCTGGCGCTGGTCGTTTGAGAGGATCGAGTAGATGATCTCCCGCGTGTCGGTGGGCGTGAGCTCCGGGAAGCCCTCGAGGGCGCTGAGGCGTCCACGCAGGCGCAGCATCGGCGGAGCCCCGGCGGTGAGGTGCAGGTCCGAGGCTCGGCGCTCGATCACCTCGATCAGGACGTCTGCGAAGTCAAAGTTCATGCGTGCTCGTCTCCCGTATCGGCAGATCCGGCGGATCCCGTCACCCTGACCACCTCGGCAATGGACGTCCGCCCCATCTTCACCTTCTCGAAGCCGTCATCGCGCAAGCGGCGCATCCCTTCGCGCGTGGCGACCTCGGAGACTTGATCGGCAGATGCGCGCTCGAGCACGAGCTCTCGGATGCGGTCGGTGACCGGCATCACCTCGTAGAGGCCTATGCGGCCCTTGTAGCCCGTCCCCCCGCAGCGCCCGCAGCCCACGGGCTCATAGGCCTCCAGGTCGAACTGCACGTGGAAGCCGTGGCCGGCAAGTACGCGGACGGGGATCATGGCCCGGCGCTTGCAGGTGCTGCACAGCGTGCGTGCGAGGCGCTGGGCGACGACGCATTCGATCGACGAAGCGACCAGGAAGGGCTCGATGCCCATCTCGATCAGGCGAGTGATGGCGGTGGGCGCGTCGTTGGTGTGCAGGGTGGAGAGAACCAGGTGGCCGGTGAGTGCAGCCTCGATCGCGATCGTCGCCGTGTCGGCATCGCGGATCTCGCCGACCATGATGATGTCGGGGTCCGCCCGCATCATCGAGCGCAGCCCGGTGGCGAAGGTGAGCCCGGCCCGCTCGTTGACCTGGACCTGAGTGATTCCCTGGACCTCGTACTCGACCGGGTCCTCGATCGTGATGATGTTGCGCTCGGGGACGTTGAGCCGGTTGAGCGCGGCATAGAGCGTCGTGGACTTTCCCGAGCCCGTCGGGCCCGTGGCGAGCACCGCGCCGTGTGACTTGTTGAAGGAGCGTTCGTAGCGCTGGGACTGGTGCTCGAGCATGCCGAGCTTGTCCAGCTCCATGACCACCGCGTCCTTGTCGAGTATGCGCAGCACGACCGACTCGCCGTGCACGCTGGGCAGCGTGACGATGCGCACGTCGACGTGACGGCCCTCGATGGTCAGGCCCACCCGCCCGTCCTGCGGGACACGGCGCTGGGAGATGTCCAGCTCGGACATGATCTTGATGCGTGAGACGACTCCGCGCACCATGCGCCGCGGCACCGTGGCGCTGGCGCTCAGCACGCCGTCGACCCGAAAGCGCACGCGCATGTCGCGGCCGTCGGGCTCGAAATGGATGTCGGACGCGTGCAGCTCGACCGCTTGGGCGATGATCGTGTGCACCAGCTTGATGACCGGAGCGTCCTCGGCGGATTCGCGCAGGTCGACGACCTCCGTCGAACCAGCGCTCCGATCCTCGTCAACAGCCTCCTGCACCGCGTCGTCGAGGCGGTTGAGCTTGGTGACCAGCCCGGCGATGTCCTCCCCCGACGCGACCGCCGGGCGCACCTCCATGCTGGTCATGATCGCGATGTCGTCGACGGCCAACACGTTTGCGGGGTCCGCCATGGCCACCAGCAGCGTGCGCTCGTCCACGAACGAGACCGGAACCGCCTCATAGCGGCGAGCCGCCGCTGAGGAGATCAGGTTGGCGGCGACCATGTCCACCTTGAA
>JBBSIW010000387.1:0-2418 GCA_038231895.1 Solirubrobacterales bacterium
CTCATCCTCTACGACCAGGATCCGCACGACCGCAGCTCAGTATCCATATCCCAGGTGAGAGCAGCATGAGAAGCACGGTGCCACCTATTGGGGGACCTCAGACGCCGGGAGCACCAGCGTGAATCGCGCCCCGCCGTTCTCGCCGGCCACGTCGAGCCCACCGTTCATGCGCTGCGCCAGCTCGCGCCCGATCGCCAGACCGAGCCCGAACCCAGCGGCGTCGCCGGGTGCGCTGCCGCGTCGGAAGCGCTCGAAGATCAGCTCACGCTCCTCCTCGGGCACCCCGGGCCCGCGGTCGCTGACGGCGATCTGGGCCGATCCTTCGCGGCGTGTCAGCGACACGCGGACCGGGGCGGCCGGAGGCGTGAAGCGAAGCGCGTTGTCGATCAGGATGCGAACGATGCGCGCAACGCCGCCGGGGTCGGCTATCGCCCATACGGGCGCGTCGGGCGCGGCCACATCGAGCTCGAGGTGGCGCTCCGCCAACCGGACGTCGAACTCAGACGCCGCCGCGCGGCAGAGCTCGGTGAGCTCGACCGGCTCGCAGCGCAGCTCGATGTCGGCGTCAAGACGGCTGAGGTCGAGCAGGTCCGCGGCCAGGCCGACCAGGCGCCGTGTCTGCATCCGGGCCCGCCCCACCTGCTGGCGGGCATCGTCGAGGTCCAGCCGTTCGGCGGCGAGGTCGTCCTCGAGCAGCTCGAGCACGCCATGCAGCGACGCCAGCGGCGTTCGCAGCTCGTGCGATGCGGTGGAGACGAAGTGCCGCCGTGCGTCCTCCTGCTGGCGCAGGTGGCTCTGCATGGACCCCAGCGCGCGCGACAGGTCGCCGACCTCGTCACGACGACCGTCCTCGGCCACGCCGACGTCGAGCCCCCGCTCGCCGACCAGCAGTGCGCTGTCACGCAGCCGCCGCAAGCGGCGCAGGAGCGTGGTGGCAAGGCCGAGCCCGAGCAGCAGCGCCACGGCCAGGCCCGCAGCCGCCGCGCTGACGAACGCCCGCTTGACCGCGCCGACCGCCACGGTCACGTCGTCGAGGCGCTTGTGCAGCGCGACCACATAGCGGCGCCGGCGAATATGCAGCGGCACGGCGACCTGCGCCTGGCCGGGTGATCCACCTCGCGACGTGCCTACCGGTCGCTGCTTCGCCAAGGCCGCTCGCGCCTCGGGGAACCGGTCGAGCAACTCGTCCGCCGAGACGCGCCGACCCAGCGAGGCGGAGGGCAGCGTGTCGAGCACCGGCACGAGGCGCTCGTCGAAGACGACCACGCGTGCACCGGTCCGGCGCTCGAGCGAGCGAGCCGCACGCGACAGCTCCAATGCCGGCAGGCGGCCGGAGCTGCCCTCCACATCTTCGAAGGCGGGGCGGAAGGCCACCGTCGTGGAGAGCAGCGACTCCACCTCCTCCGTGCGCAGCCGGCGCTCCAGCGGGGGAAGCAGCGTCAACGCTGCGACACCGAGCGTGACGGCACTGGTAGCCAGGAGCGCAAGCACCAGCCTGGCCCGCAGCCCCGGTGGCCGCAGCCCGCGCACGTCAGCGCACGGGGCGAACGCGGGGCTCCGGCGGCTTCATCCGATAGCCCGCACCGCGCACGGTGAGAATCAGCGCGGGCTGATCGGGACGGCGCTCGAGCTTCTCGCGCAGATGACGCACGTGAACGTCGATCGCCCGAGGATCGCGGTAGGCGCTGTCCCCCCAGATGGCTCGCAAGAGCTCCTGGCGATTGAACAGCCGTCCCGGGTCGCCGATGAGCCGGTTGAGCAGCTCGAACTCGGAGAACGTCAACTCAACCGGCACGCCGTCGAGGGTGACCTGACGACTGGCGCGGTCGAGCTTGACCGAGCCGACCGTGAGCACTTCGGTCTGCAACCCACGCGTCCCGGCCCGGCGGAGGACGGCGCGAATGCGACTGCGCAACTCGGCCAGTCCGAAGGGCTTGGCCACGTAGTCGTCAGCGCCCGCCTCCAGGCCAAGCACCGCATCTGCCTCGCTGTCGCGCGCCGTCAGCATGATCACCGGCACCACGTCGTGCCGGGCGCGCAGCTGCCGGCACACCTCGTTCCCGTCCGCTCCGGGACCCAGCGCGACGTCGAGCAGGACCATGTCGAAGTCCTCCGCAGCAGCACACTGGAGCGCCGTGAAAGCGTCAGCGACCGCCAGGACGCGATGGCCCTCACGCTCGAAGGAGCGGCTGAGCATCTCGCGCAGTGGGGCCTCGTCGTCGACTACCAGGATATTCAGCGCGGGGGGCTCGGGCACCTCGCGGCGAGACCCTACTTCACCCGGGTTCCGCAGTTGGAGGGCACACGGCGATGATTCTCGGGCCAGAAGCCCAGCGTTTCCGGGCTCTTCGGGCTCTTGGCTCGTGGCAGCGGTCCGGAAACGTGGGCACACGCTTACATCGAATGGGGTAGTAAAGA
>JBBSIW010000388.1:0-2402 GCA_038231895.1 Solirubrobacterales bacterium
GCTCCGTGCGGCCCCGGGCGTCGTCGTCGAGGATGATCCGGGCGCGGGCCGCTACCCGCTGGCGATCAATGCCGTCGGCCGCGACGAGGTGTTCGTGGGCCGGATCCGCCGCGACCCGTCGAACCCGCGGACGCTGAACCTGTGGGTCGTGGGCGACAACCTGCGCAAGGGCGCGGCGACGAACACCGTGCAGCTCGCCGAGCTGCTTCACGCGCGCGGACTGCTGGACGCGCCCCCGCCCGTGCGGCATAGTCAGCCGGCGAGCGGGCGGTCGCCCATCCAGTAGCGCGGGCCCGGACCGATGCGGGCCGCCCGGTCGTCGGGATTGGAGAGCCTGCAGCGATCCAGCGAGAGGCACCCGCAGCCGATGCACTCGGTGAGGCCGGCCTTGAGGCGTTCGAGCTCCGCGATCCGGTGATCGATCCGTCCGCTCCACCCGCGCGAGAGGCGGGACCAGTCGCGCCGGGTGGGCGCGCGATCGGGAGGCAGCCGGGCGAGCTCGGCGCCGATCTCCTCCAGGCTCAGCCCGACCCGCTGGGCGAAGACGATGAAGGCGATCCGACGCAGCACCGGGCGCGGGTAGCGGCGGTGGCCCGAGCCAGCGCGCTCCGAGGCGATCAGCCCGCGCTCCTCGTAGAAGCGCAGCGCCGAGGCGGCGACGCCGCTGCGCCGTGAGATCTCGCCGATGGTCAGCAGGTCGGGCATGGCAGGAGGTGATTCACGGGTTGGACTTGACTTCAAGCTTACTTGAGCTTGTAGCTTAGCCGGACGAAGCGTGAACCTGCGAGGAGACGACATGACCGCAATCCCGACAGCGAACCGCCAGATCACCGAGGAGGTCACCTCCTGGCCCGGAGTCGAGGCGGGCACGGGCCGCCGCGGCGAGTTCGGGTTCAAGCTCGGCGGCCACGCGCTCGGCCACCTGCACGGTGACCATGCGGCCCATTTCAGCTTCCCCAAGGCCGTCTGGGCCGAGCTGGTCGAGGAGGGACGCATCGTCGATCACCCGGTTTTCCCCGGCAAGGCGGGTCCCGGCGCGCGCCGGATCGAGAGTCAGGCCGACGTCGACGACGTCATCGCGCTGCTGCGGCTCAACTACGACCGACTCGTCGCCCGCCACGGGCTGCCCGCCGGAGCGCCCGCGTGATGGTGGTGGAGGTCACTCGCTTCGGGGGACCCGAGGTGCTGGCCTCGCGCGAGGCGCCGGACCCGGTCGCCGGACCGGGTCAGGTGGTCGTCGGCGTGTCCGTCGCTCACGTCCTGTTCGTCGAGACGCAGGTCCGGAGTGGCTGGGGTGGTGAGTACTTCACGGTGCAGCCGCCCTACGTACCCGGCGACGGGGTGGCTGGCGAGGTGATCTCCATCGGCGAGGGCGTGGACCCTGCCTGGGTCGGCCGGCGCGTCGTGGCCAGGTCCGGCGAACCCGGCGGTTACGCCGAGCAGGCCGCGGCACCGGTGGAGCGGCTGATCCCGGTGCCGGATGGCCTGGGACTGCGCGAGGCGGCGGCGCTGCTCCACGACGGCCCGACCGCTCTGGCGCTGTTCGAGAATGCCCGGGTCCGGCCGGAGGACTGGGTGCTGGTCGTGGCGGCGGCCGGCGGCCTCGGCATCCTGCTGGTGCAGCTGGCGCACGCGGCGGGCGCGCGGGTCATCGGAGCCGCGCGCGGTGAACGCAAGCTCGACCTGGCCCGGCAGCTGGGCGCCGATGCCGTGGTTGACTACTCCGAGCCAAGCTGGGCGGAGCAGGTGCAGGAGGCCACCGGCGAAGCGGGGGTGGATGCGGTGTTCGATGGCGTCGGCGGGGCCGTGGGCCAGGCCGCCTTCGGAGCGATGGCGCGCGGCGGCCGATTCTCCGCCCACGGAGCTCCGAGCGGCGCGTTCGCCAGGATCGAACCGCAAGATGCGCAACGGCTCGGGGTGACCGTGCGCGGGATCGAGCAGGTCCGTTTCGAGCCCACGGAGGCAAAGCGGCTGGCCGAGCGGGCGTTGTCCGAGGCCGCGGCGGGCCGGATCAGGCCCGTGATCGGGCAGACCTTCCCGCTGGAGCGCGCTGCCGACGCGCACGCCGCGATGGAGGCCCGCGGCGTCATCGGAACGACCCTGCGCAAGCAGCGCTGAGGCCACTCCCGCCGACGTCCTTTCCCATCACCGGGTGAAGCTGGTGTTGCTAGCCGCGGCGCATGAGGCGCCCGACGGCGGCCATGAGCTCCTGGGTCTTCTCGGCCTGGTCGTCCTGGGCGGCCCCGATGACGCAGTGCTGCGCGTGATCGTCGAGCAGCCCGAGCGCGACCTTGTCGAGCGCGGCCTGCACGGCGGAGATCTGGGTGAGGACGTCGATGCAGTAGCGGTCGTCCTCGACCATGCCCTCGATGCCGCGCACCTGTCCTTCGACTCGTTTCAGC
>JBBSIW010000389.1:0-2390 GCA_038231895.1 Solirubrobacterales bacterium
ACGCAGAACTGGCCCGCGCGCTACGTGGAGCTGCTCAAGGCCGCCGCGCAGGGCATCCGGGCCGAGGACACGGGCGCCAAGGTCATGCTGGCGGGCTTCGCCGGCCAGGCGCGCGGGGGCACACGCGACTGCCCTCGTGGTGCTCGTTCTGCCTCACCGAGCCCCAGGCGGCGAGCTCGCTGCGGAAGGTGCTCCCACTTCTGGCTCGTGAGCGCCGGCGCCTGGTCATCTCGGGCGTCTACGTCTACACGTGGATATCGGCCTACCAGCACGGGTTGTGGGACTACGCGGGCCTGCGCGTCTATCGGCGCGGTTGGGTGACCTCCGCTCCCTCCTATTTCGCCTTCCTGGCCGCGCTGCGCTCGCTGCGCTGAGGGTTTCTCTGGGGGGCGCTAGACGCGTCCGACCGGAGCGCGGTTCGCGCCGTTCGGGGACGCCGGCGTCGTGAGCGGCTCGACGACGTCGGCGGCCGGCCCGACGATCGGCTCGCTGGAGATCCGGCGGTAGAGCGCCGAGAGCAGCGCGCAGAGGATGGCGGCGGCGCCGAAGTAGCCGACCTCGACGCGCATGAGCAGGTCGGGCATGACCGGCGCCGCGACCCAGCCCAGGAAGAGCACGGCCACGAGCGCCCACGCCGCGGCGGCCTGGGCGGAGTGCCGGCGGGCCAGCGCGGCCTGGTTCAGCGTGCCGGCCACCAGGTGGAAGCCCATGCCGAGCCCGACGAGCGTCAGGCCGAGGCGGGCGTACTCGCCGCCCGGGCCGAACACGGCGTGCATCACCGTCGGCCCCACGGCGAGGAGCGAGAGGCTCACCGCTCCGGCGAAGACCGTCACCAGCCCGACCGTGGCGCGGATGACCTTCTTCTCGTCGCCACCCCCCGCGATGTAGGGCAGCAGCGTGGTCTGGATGGCCTGGAAGAGCACGAGCGGGGCCCGGGTGATGAGCAGGACGTTGAACACGTAGCCCGCGAGGGCGCCCTCCGAAGCCGGGGTGACGACCTCGGTGACGATGACCGGGGCGTTGATCATCGCCTGCTCGGCGAGCTGGATGGCGAGCACCGCCCCGGCGAACTTTGCCGCGTGCCGGCGGCGCAGCCGCGGCACCCCGGAGTCGGGCGCCCGCTGCGACGCGATGCCCCAGGGCACCACGGCGAGGGAGAGCAGCGGCGCGGCGGCGATGCCGAAGGCCACGGCCACCTGGCCGTGCGATACGCCGAGGGCGACCGCGAGCACGAACAGGAAGCGCGAGGTCGACTCGAGCGTGACGAGCCCCGAGTACAGCTCGAAGCGCCCGTGCCCGGCCAGCCAGCCCCGCGCGAAGTACGACGCCGCGTAGGCCATCACCGCGATGAGGAGGATCAGGTAGAGCCCGCTCGAGCCGTCGAAGGCGTCGTCCTGGATCTTGTGCCGGAAGGCGATGGCCAGGCCGAGGAAGATCAGGGCGAACAGGCCCTGGATGGCCAGCGGCGTCTTGAGGCTCGGAGCGCCGCCGCGCTCGGCGATCGTGCGCGAGAGCAGCTGCTCGATCGGCCGGTAGATGACCGTGACGATGATGAACGCCATCGACCACAGCAGCGCGACTCGCTTGTAGGCCACGGGCTCCAGCGAGTGCGAGGCCAGCGCGAAGAACGCGAACGTGATGAGCCCGCTCAGCCCGACGCCGAGCCCGAGGACCTTCGCCCCGACGCGGTAGGAGCGCCTCATGTGGCGGGCCGTCCGAGGATCTGCGGGGTCGCGCGGCGCAGGTAGATCTTCTGGATCACGAGCTTCACCCGCGCGGCGAGGCTAGCGGTCGCTCCGGTCAACGGCGTTCGGCCGCAACTCTGACCGCGTCCTAGAGTTGAAGACGTGATGACCCGCGCCCTTCTCTCGCTCCTCGCCGCCGCCAGCCTCGCCGCGGGGGCTCCCGTCGCCGCCGACGCCCGCCCCCAGATGCGCTCCGTCTTCCAGGACGACTGCCTGCTCGTGCAGCTCTCCGGCGACCGGCACTGCCAACGACCCGCGGCGCGCGAGGAGGCGCTGACCACGATGAAGGAGCTGGGCGCCGACACCATCCGCATCACCATCGTCCGCGACAAGCTCAGCAAGTTCGGGTTCGGGAACTTCGACGCCGCGGTGAACGGGACGGTGAATCGCAGGATGGAGCCCTTCCTCTCGCTGACCGACCGCAAGCGGATCCCCACGACGAAGGACTTCGGGCGGTTCGTGCGCTCGACGGTCAAGCACTATCGCCAGGTCCACCTCTGGTCGCTGCTCAACGAGCCGAACCTCCGGTACTTCCTCGGCATCGAGAGCAAGCGCAACGCCACGGCGCGCGACTGGCGCGTGCTGTTCGTCGCCGGCCAGAAGGCCCTGCGCGCCGTGCCCGGGCATCGCCACGACAAGGTGCTC
>JBBSIW010000390.1:0-2374 GCA_038231895.1 Solirubrobacterales bacterium
ACCACCCCGCCCTGATCGACGCCGGCCTCGCCGAACAACCCACCAAGATCCCCTGGCTCGGCGGACGCGAACTACGGTTCCGCTTCCCACCCCGCTAAAACCTCACCACAACTATCTGACCGAGGATCGAGGCTAAGAAGTGCGCGGTCAGCGCAAGCCCTATGGCGCGCGCGGGATTGAAGCCGGCACCGGTGAGCGGCGCGAGCGTCATCACCCCGAGGCCGAGGGCGAAGCCGATGACCGGGCCGGCCCACTCGCGCTGGCCGCGTGGAATCGGCAGGGCTGATCTTGCGCAGCGCCGCGAGCGCCGCGGTCACCGCCGGCGATTCTATGGCCGGCCCGGCGTTCATCCGCGCTTGGTCAGACGCACGAGGAAGACCCACCGAGCCACAACGCGCTCACCGACCATCCAGCGCACCGAGACCCGGGACGGCGACCGCAGATCGCGCAACACCATGCGGCTCGCCGCTCCGGCCCTGCCGGTCCGCCCGAGGAGCCGGGTGCTCGTCGAGCCCGTAGTGACGAGGACCCGGTAGGCCGTGCCGGCTCGGTCCCGATCGACGAAGCGCAGCCGCGCGCCCTCGCCCTGGCGGGCGACGTAGACCTTCTCGTCGCCAGCGTTGACCACAGAGCCCTCGAAGCGTCCGTGACCGTGCAATAGCGCCAGCAGCGTCAGGGCCGACACCAACAAAGCGGCCGTGATCGCCCGCAGCCGCCGGCCCCGGCGCGGTCCCGCGTGCGTCGAGGTCACCGGCACCGCCGCGGCAGTCTACGGTGCACCAGCGGCGCTTGGAGCGCGGAACCCCCCGTGTAGTGTGCGGCCCGTGCGGAGCGTAACGCCGCTGGAGCCGGCCGGTCACCCGCGTCCGGTGCCACCCGCAAGCGACCGCGGCGCCTGGCTGTGGACGCTGCTCGGGCTCGCGGCGTGGGTGGCCCTGATCGTCGCCGGGCGACTGCTCGTGGAGCCGCTCTACCACGCCGACTTCCGTCTGCACGTCGGCAATCCGCCGTTGGTGGGCAGGCTGCACGTCGACACGAGCTGGGCCCTGGCTCCCGCGATCCTGCTGGCAGCCGCCGCTGTCGCGTGGGGTCCGACGCTCGCCGAGCGCCTGCCCTGGCGCAAGCTCCTCGTGCTGGCCGGGGCCGTCGCCTTCGCCTGGGCCTTCGCCCTGGCCGCATCGGACGGGCTGCACGCGGTAATCAAGCCCATCATCAGCCGCTACGAGTACCTCCACGATGTGCCGCTGGTGGATGGCACCCACGACTTCCTGGGCACCTTCACCGCGCTGGCGCCCCTCTACACGTTCCACGTCCACGCCCACCCACCGCTGATGTTGATCGTCTTCTGGGCCATGAGCAAGGTCGGCCTGGGCGGCGGGTGGGCCGCGGCCGTCGCGCTCATCGGCATGGGCGCGATGATCGCGCCCGCCGCCCTGGTCGCTGTGCGTGAGCTGGCCGGCGAGGCGCAGGCGCGGGTGGCCGCCCCGTTCCTCGCGCTGGCGCCAGCCGCGCTGTGGATCGCGACCTCACCCGACGCCTTCTACGCCGGCGTTGCCGCGATCGGCATCGCCCTGTTCGCCGTGGCCAGCGGACGTGGCGGAGATGCCTGGGGCGACGCCTGCGCGTTCGTGGCCGGGATCGTCCTCGGCGCCGCGCTGTTCCTCACCTACGGGGTCACCGTGCTCGGCGCCGTGGTGGTGGCGATCGCCCTCTACCGCCGCGCTCTGCGAGCGCTTGCGTTCGCCGCCGCGGGCGTGGCCTGCGTCGCGCTCGGCTTCCTGGCCGCGGGCTTCTCGTGGTACGACGGGCTGCAGGCCGCGCGCGAGCTCCAGCTCGCCGGGGTCTACGAGCTGCGCCCCTACGCGCAGTTCCTGGTGGCGAGCCCGGCGGCGTTCGCCCTGGTGGTGGGGCCGGCCACCGCCGTCGGCCTGGTCCGGATGCGGGAGCGCGGCGTGTGGGTTCTCACCGGCGCGGCCCTGCTGGGACTGCTGTTCGCCGACTTGAGCGGCTACGCCCGCGGCGAGACCGAGCGCGTATGGCTGCAGTTCGCGCCGTGGGTGCTGGTGGCGACGGTCGCCGCGGCGAGGACCATCCGCGGCCGGCAGGCTTGGCTCGCCGCGCAGGTGACCACCGCAATCGTCCTGCAGGTCGCGGCCAAGAGCCCGTGGTGATGACGCCCGAGCGGCGTCAGCCCCTGCTCCACCGCCTGGCCTCGGCCGGTGCCAATGCGACGTCGCTGCGCCTTACCCATCCGCGCCTGCGCCTGGCCATCGGGATCGGCGTCCCGCTGCTCGTGCTCGCCTCGCTCGGACTGGCGGTCGCTTCCCAATGGTCCAAGCTCCCGCATCTGAAGTGGCACTTCGAGGCGGGCTGG
>JBBSIW010000391.1:0-2363 GCA_038231895.1 Solirubrobacterales bacterium
ACCCGAGCCAGCACGCTACGAACGTAGGCGGTGAAGAGCAGAGCGGGACGCGCGGTTCGTGACAAGTCTGCGCCGCCGCCAGAGACGCGTAGAACCGCGACAGACTTGTCACGCTCACCGGCAGTTCTGTCACCCGCGGCGTCCTACGGTGCACCCATGGACGGCACGGACCTTCGCCGCACCCTGGGGCGGTCGGGCGAGCAGGTGGCTGCAGAGCACCTCGAACGCCTCGGCTTCGACGTGATCGAGCGCAACTACCGCACGCGCTGGGGTGAGCTCGATCTCGTCGCCTACGACGGACGCACGCTCGTGTTCTGCGAGGTCAAGACCCGCCGCGTGGGCGCCGGCGGCCCCTTCGAGGCGCTGCACGCCGGCAAGCAGCGTCGGGTGCGGCGCATGGCTGCGAGCTGGCTGGCCGAGCGCGTTGACCGCCCCCGTGCGCCGGACCTGCGATTCGATGCGATCGGGGTGATGATCGACGGGCAGGGGGCGCTTGTCGCCCTCGAGCACCTCGAGGGGGCGTTTTGAGCGTCTACAGCGCGAGCTGCTGATACGCGGCCGACTGAAACGACAGCCGGTGCAGCGGCGAGACCCCGTGGGCCTTGATCGCCGCGCGGTGCTCGGGCGTCGCGTAGCCCACATGCGTGGCGAATTCCCACCCGGGGTGCAGTGCATCCGCGCGGTGCATGAATCGATCGCGCGTGACCTTCGCGACGATGGACGCTGCAGCGATCGCCGCGCTGCGCGCGTCCCCGTTGACGACCGCGCGCTGGTCGGGCCACACCTCACCCACCGGGAACCCGTCGCTGAGGCAGATGCAGCCCGGCCGGGCCACGCGTGACAGCGCGTCGCGCAGGGCGGCCAGGTTGGTCACGTGAAGCCCCCGCGCGTCGATGCCCCGGACGCAGCGCGAGACGACGGCGACTCGCAGCGCGACCCGCATCACGATGGGATACAGGGTCTCGCGCGCAGCCGGGCTGTGCTGCTTTGAGTCGTTGAGCGCCGAGAGCGCGCGCAGCTCACGCAAGCCGAGACGCTCGTAGTCGAAGACCACCGCCGCCGCCACCAGCGGTCCCGCCAGGCAGCCGCGCCCGGCCTCGTCGGCACCCGCGACATACCGAAACCCCATGGCCCGGTCGAAGGCGAACAGCCGCCGGCCGGTGCGGCGCTTGGCCGGCCGGGCCGGCTTCGGGCCGGATGTGGACGAGGAAGCCACGCGCCGAGGATCATGCCCGACGCTGCGGCCGGAACGCTCCGCTGCGGGCTTCGGACGCGAGGAAGAGGCGGATTGAGCACGTTCCAGCGTGCACATTCCGCCTCGTCATGGCCGGCCGGCGGCCGCCGCGGGGCCTCGCTCGCCGCTTACAGGGTCCCGATCCGGTCCGGGGGCCAGTAGGTGGCAAACGCTCCGCCGATGATCCACTTCTTCGGGACCGGGCCCCAAAATCGGCTGTCGTCGGAGGAGCCGCGATTGTCGCCCATCATGAAGTAGTAGCCCTTGGGGATGCGGATCTCCTTGGGGAAGTCACAGCCGTCGGGGATCTGGCACGGACGTGTATAGCTGTCGCGCTGTCGCTTGCCGTTGAGAACGACGTGTCCGTTGGCGATCTGAATGCGATCCCCGGGCCCGGCCACGACGCGCTTGATGAAGTTCTGATCGGAGCGCCCTTTGGTGGGAAACGAGCAGGGCTGACCGGGCTCCTGCGGGCGCCCGCAGCGGTTGTCGTCCGCGCCCTTGGGAGGGTGGAACACCAATATCGTGCCGATCTTCGGATCGCTGAAATGCGTTCCCACGCGGTTGACCAGGACGCGCTGGCCGATCTTGAGCGTGGGCACCATCGATTCGCTCGGGATCCGGTAGGGCTTGACCAGGAAGGCCTGGATGCCCAGGGCGAGGGCCAGCGCGGTAGCGACGATGAGCCCGAGCTCCAGTAGCGAGCCCGAGGTCGACTTCTTCTTGGTCGCGGCCGGGGTCACCCCGTACCGCCGTCGGCGGGCGCGTCGTCCGCGCCGCTCGCCGCCGGCGGCTCCGCCGTCTGTGCCTGCTCGCCTGCGGCGTCGCCCTGCGCCTCCTCGGCTTCTGGCACCTCGGCCACCTCATTCTCCTGCGCCCGGGGCGCTTCGTCGTCGGTGGGCATGTGCCCCGCCTCGACCGCGACCGCCTCGTCACGGGGCTCGCGTGCGTGCAGCAGGCCGGACTCGATGACCTCCTCGGCCCCGGTGAAGCGTCGTTCGCGCACGCGCGCCCGCTTGCCCACGCGCTTGCGCAGGTAGTAGAGCTTTGCCCGTCGCACATCCCCCCGGGCGGCGATCTCTATCCGTTCGATCTTGGGCGTATGGAGGGGGAAGGTGCGCTCGACCCC
>JBBSIW010000392.1:0-2353 GCA_038231895.1 Solirubrobacterales bacterium
CGCTGGTCACCAAGGTGCACGTCGAAGCGAAGAAGTTCGCCGACGAGGGCTACACGATCGTCCTCATCGGGCATGCCGGCCACGAGGAGGTCGAGGGCACGATGGGGGAGGCGCCCGAGCACATGATCCTCATCGAGACCGATGATGACGTTGAGCGGCTCGAGGTCGAGGATCCCGCGAAGCTCGCCTACCTCACCCAGACGACCCTGTCGGTCGACGAGACCCGCGCGATCATCGACAAGCTGCGGGCGAAATTTCCGGCCATGGTCGGTCCGCGGACCGATGACATCTGCTACGCGACGACCAACCGCCAGGCGGCCGTGAAGCAGATGGCCGAGCAGTGCGACTTGGTCCTCGTGATCGGCTCACGCAACTCCTCGAACTCCAACCGGCTCGTCGAGGTCGCACGCGACCATGGCGCGGACTCGCACCTGATCGACAGCGCCGCTCAGGTGCGCGATGACTGGTTGGAGGGCAAGCGCGTGGTGGGCATCACCTCCGGAGCCAGCGCTCCCGAAGCGCTGGTCCAGGAGCTCGTCGAATTCTTCCGAGGGCGCGGGACTATGGACGTGTCGGAGTTCGAGGTCATCAAGGAGGACGTGCGCTTCATGCTGCCCAAGATCATCCGCCGGGAGCTCGCCGCGAACCGGTGACCGTGCGACGGGCGCAGCGCCCAGCCGCCTCGGCGTGAGCACGCTCGTCGTCTCAGATCTTCACCTCGGCGCCCACACGCGCGCCGACGTGGCCCGGCGTCCCGAGCTGCGCGCCCCCCTGCTCGAGGCGATCGCCGGAGTCGACGAGCTCGTCCTGCTCGGCGACGTGGTCGAGCTGCGGGACGGCCCGCTGACGTCGGCGCTCGCGGCGGCACGCGGGTTCTTCGAGGACGTCGGCGCCGCGCTGGGCGGCCGTCGGGTCGTGATCGCGCCGGGAAATCACGACTACCAGCTCATCGCTCCATGGCTGGAGGTGCGCCGTGCTCATAGTGGTCGCATGGGGCTCGAGGAGCGCATCAAGCCGGCCGATGCCTCTCCTGCGGCTGCGCAGGTGGCGGCGTGGCTCGGCGACGCGGAGCTCGAGCTGGCCTACCCGGGGGTCTGGCTGCGGCCGGACGTCTATGCCACCCACGGCCACTACCTCGACCTGCACATCAGCGTGCCGTCGTTTGAGCGTCTGGGCGCGCGCGCTGTAGACCGCATCGTGCGCGGCAGCGAGGATGGCCTGCATTCCCCCGAGGGCTATGAGTCGACGCTGAGCCCCATCTACGCGCTCCTCAACGAGGTCGCCCAGGTCGCACCTGAGCGGGGGACCGGCGGATCGGGAGCCTCCGAGCGTGCGTGGCGGCTCCTTGCGGGCGAGGGGCGCCGCCGCATCCCGCGCCCCATGCAGCTGGCCTTGTGGGGCGCCTGGCCGCTGGCGATCGCCGGCCTCAACCGCGCCGGACTCGGACCGCTGAGCTCCGACCTCTCCGGCCCGGCTCTGCGCCGTGCCTCGGTGACCGCGATGGGCGAGGTGATCGAGCGGCTGGGTATTGACGCGCAGCACGTGATCTTCGGGCACACCCACCGCGCGGGACCGTTCACCCCGCTCGACGACGCCGCCGATTGGCGCACAGCCGGCGGCACCAATTTGCTCAACTCAGGCTGCTGGCTCTACAGCCCGACCTTCCTCACCAGCACCCCCAACGAGAGCCCCTACTGGCCGGGCATGTCCGTGCGCGTGGATGATGAGGGTCCCCCGCGCCTGGAGCGCTTGCTGCGCTACTGGACCCACGAGGACCTGCGTCCGGCCTGATCGCCGAGCCTCGAGAGGCTCAGGTGGCGAGTCCGGGCGTGAAGCACACCGCGTGACAGGTCACGCCCGCGGGGACGTCGAGCTCGAGGCGGCCAGCGGTGTGGCGCTCGTGCTCGATGAGCGGGTGGCAGCCCGGATGGGTCACCGTGATCTCCCGGCCGTTCGCCACGATCGTCCCCTCGCCCTCCAGGACCGCCCAGGCGCCGCCCGCCTCATAGGGCCCGCTATAGGC
The DNA here is from genome assembly GCA_038231895.1 of Solirubrobacterales bacterium. GTDB lineage: Bacteria > Actinomycetota > Thermoleophilia > Solirubrobacterales > Solirubrobacteraceae > JALYZC01. The sequence continues at coordinate 2,024 of JBBSIW010000392.1, forward strand.
GCCGGGCTGGTCCTCCGTCGGCACTTCTACCAGCGCCCCCGGCTCGTCCTCCGCCCGGTGGGCCGCCATGAGCGACCGCTGCACCTCGAGCAGCTGCTGGATCGCGCATTCGGTCTCCGCGTACCCACCCTCTCCGAGGTGCACGTCGTAGAGCATCCCGCGCTGGTCGAACAGGTAGCGGGCCGGCCAGCCCCGGTTCTCGTAGAGCTCCCACACCTCCAGGTCCTGGTCGAGCACCACCGGGTGGTCGATCTCCAGCCGCGCCACCGCGTCGCGCACGGCCTCCCCGTCGAGGGAGGGCGGGAAGCCGGGACTGTGAACTCCGATCAC
>JBBSIW010000393.1:0-2346 GCA_038231895.1 Solirubrobacterales bacterium
ACACGTACCCCTGCCAACGCTTCGCCGCCGCCCTCACGAACGCCGACGCATGACTCGGGGCCATCGTGGATCGCTACTCCCTTCGATGTAGAGAACTCTCATCTCCTTCTCCATGCCGGTTCATCCCGGCGCTCCATAACCGCTCCGTCACCCGCCGGTTGATTGGTGCGCCAGGCTACGATCACACGACCCGTCTGGTCACTCGCCATTCGAGGAGAAGTCACGGTGTCGTACCCCTCCCCGAAGTCACTTCCGTTGCTGATAAAGCGACCGCTGCCCAGCGTCTCGATGTGACCCCGGTGCCCATGTGAGGTGACGGTGCGCGCCTGAATGACGATGCGCTTCCGAGACGGGTCGACCCACGGCGACGAGATTTGATTTGCATGATGCATCAGACAGCACCGCAGCGGCCGCTCAGCGAGGCAAGTGGGGGGACCTCGGCAATGGTGCCAGATCCACCGCTGGAGACGATCGTCGGGAGGACGGCGAGGGCGGCTGGCTAAACACGATGTAGAGGTTATAACGGAGTAGCGTATAGGGCGCTATAACTTTGTAGAGGATGGACCCGATCCAGAACCCCTACACGCCAAACGCGGGCTCGCGACCTCAGGAGCTTGCTGGCCGGGGCCAGCAACTCGAGCAGTTCCGCGTGCTCATCGGTCGACTCAAGCGAGGCGCCACGGAGCAGAGCATGATCATCCGTGGTCTGCGCGGGGTCGGCAAGACGGTGCTCCTGAACGCCTTGGCGGATTTGGCCGAGTCCGAGGGCTTCTTGAGCTACTACCACGAGCTGACGCCCGACAGCAGCTTGGTCGGCGAGATCGCGCGAGACGCGCAGTCCGCGCTGGCCCGGCTGAAGCTCAGTGCACGGGCCACGAAGGCGATGCGCGAGGCTCTTGCGCATCTGGGGACGATCAAGGTGGTCGGTCCCGAGGGGATCGAGTTGGCGGTCGATCTTCGCAGGGCCGACGAGGGCACCATTGCCCGTGACCTCTCCGAGCTGTTCCTGCAGGTCGGCGCGGCCGCGGCAGCCAAGGGCGCGGGCGTGGTGTTCCTGCTGGACGAGGTCCAGTTCGTCGAGGAGATCGAGTACCGCTCGGTCATTACGGCGCTTCACCGAGCGACCCAGAAGAACATGCCGATTACGCTCGCGGCTGCGGGCCTGCCGCAGATCCCGCGCCTGACCGGGGAGGCGCGCTCGTACGCCGAGCGGCTGTTCAGCTTTCCCGTGATCGCGAACCTGTCAGACACCGATGCGACGGCTGCGCTCGTCCAGCCTGCTCGCCAGCAGAATGTCGACTACGAGGCGCAAGCCGTCGACCTCGCGTTGTCGTGGACCGGCGGCTATCCCTTCTACATCCAGCAACTCGGGAAGCACGCATGGAACCTCGCAGACGGCTCGTCCATCACGGCCGCCGACGTCGAGGCAGCGATGCCCGCGGCCCGGACGACGCTCGACACGAGCATCTACGAGGTTCGCATCCAACGAGCGACGGATCACGAGCGTCGCTACATGCGGGCAATGGCCGAACTGGGATCGGGGCCCTGCAAGTCCGGTGACGTCGCCGCGAAGCTCGGTCGAAAGACCTCAGAGGTCTCGATGATCCGTCAGCGACTGCTCGACAAGGGGCTTGTCTATGCGACCGAGGACTACGGCTTCGTGGACTTCACGGTGCCACGCTTCGGAGAGTTCATGGCTCGGCATATGCCCTACCGAGCTCCCGGGATGCAGCCCAGACCCAAGCGCGCAACCTAAGCTGCCGAGCCGTCTCCGACGGAACCACGCGTTCGCTGGCCGGCGGCCGATCGCGGCGGGACGGTCGCGCCCGGCCGATTGGGCCTGGCTCCGCCAGCGCTGCTCAGGCAGCGAGCGCCTCCTGAGTGCCGAGGAGTTCACGTCGTCGGGACGAAGACCCCGTTCCGCTCGAACCCGGCCTTGAAGTGGTCGCGAGTCGGTAGCGCGCCAGGCGCTTTCTCGACTCGAGCCGCCGGCGGCGCTACTGCAGGCGCACTTCGATCTGGCCGTCGTGCTCACGGGCGCCGTAGACCGGCTGTGGCGCGGTGGCGGGACCGCGCAGGATGGATCCGTCGCGCAGGTCAAAGCGCGATCCGTGGCAGACGCAGGTGACCGTCTCGCCCTCGACCTCGCCGTCGCTGAGCAGGCAGCCGCGGTGCGAGCAGCGGTCGTGGAGCGCGTGGAGCCCGTCGCCGTGGCGCAGCACCAGCACCGGCGCGTCGCCCACCACCACGGATCGGGGTGAACCGTCCTCGAGATCGCTCGCGCTGCACACCGGCGTCCAGTCACTCGGGACCTGATCGAAGGCGGTCTGGTTCGGGCCCACGCCC
>JBBSIW010000394.1:0-2340 GCA_038231895.1 Solirubrobacterales bacterium
GCCGGGCACATCGATCACGGCAAGACGGCCTTGATCGCTGCCCTCACCCATACGAACACCGACCGCCTGCCGGAGGAGCGGTCGCGCGGAATCTCCATCGAGCTCGGATACGCGCGCCTGGTGCTGCCCTCGGGGCGCGCGCTGTCGGTGGTCGACGTTCCCGGCCATGAGCGCTTCGTGCGGACGATGGTCGCCGGAGCCACGGGCATCGACCTCTATCTCATGGTGGTCGCCGCCGACGACGGCGTGATGCCCCAGACTCGCGAGCACGCAGCGGTGCTGAGCGGCCTCGGGGTGCGCTCCGGGGTCATCGCGGTGACCAAGGCGGATCTCATCGACCCCGAGCTGGCGGCGGCCGAGGCGGCCGAGCTGCTGCCCGGCGTCGAGGTCGTGCCCGTCTCCGCGCGAACCGGAGCGGGGCTCAGGGAACTGGGCGCGGCGCTCGACCGCGTCGCCGCTGGGCTTTCGGGCCGGGCCGGACCGCAGGCCTCAGAGGCGGGCGGCCCCCGGTTGCACGTGGATCGGATGTTCACGATCAGGGGAGCGGGCACGGTGGTCACGGGAACGCTGTGGTCGGGCGCGATCTCCCGCGGGGATGCGCTCGCGGTGCTGCCCGAGGGCGTCCAGACCAGGGTCCGCGGCGTGCAGATCCACGACGAGGCGGTGGAGCGAGCCTCGGCGGGCCAGCGGGTGGCCGTCAATCTCGCCGGCATCTCCACCCGGGAGATCGCGCGCGGTGACGTGCTCGTCTCCCCCGGCGCGGATGTCCGGCCGACCTACGTGCTCGACGCGGCGCTCGAGCTCTCCTCCGATGGGGAGCCACTGGCCTCCGGGGCACGGGTGCAGGTCCATCACGGGACGCGCGAGACTCCGGCGCGCGTGGCCGAGCTGGGCGGTCAGTTCTGGCAGCTGCGTCTCGAACAGCCCCTGGTCCCGGTGGCCGGGGACCGGCTCGTCCTGCGCCAGATCGCGCCGCCGGACACCCTGGGCGGGGGCGTCGTACTCGATCCCCACGCCCGCAAGCACGGTCCTTCCCGGGATGTCTTGGCGCGGTTGCAGCGCATCGCCCGCGGAGAGCCCGAGCCGGTGCCTGCGACCACGCCGCCGGCGCGGCCTGCGCAACCCGCGCCGCTGCCCCTCTCCGGAGTCGCCCTGGCGCTGGAGGCCCGGCTCCGGGAAGCGGGCTTTGCGCCCCCATCCGAGGCCGAGCTCGGGGAAGCCGCGGCCGAGCTGGCGGCGCTGCGGCGCGCCGGGCGGGCGGTCCGGGTGGGGCGAAGCCTGCACTTCCACCCCGAGGCGCTGGCTGACATCGAAAGACGGGTGCGGGCGTACGCGACCGAGCACGGCTCCATCACCATCGCCCAGCTGCGCGACGAGCTGGGCACGACGCGCAAGTTCGCCCAGGCCCTGCTCGAGCACTTCGACGGCGAGAAGCTCACGCGCCGAGCAGGTGACGCCCACGTGCTGCGGCGCGCCGAGCGCTGATTTCGGGTCGCTGGGCTGGCGGCGCCGTTAACATGGCTCGGGCATGGGCACCTGCATCGTTACGGGAGGCGCGGGCTTCCTCGGCTCGCATCTCTGCGACGAGCTGCTGCTCCGCAAGCACCGCGTCATCTGCGTGGACAACCTCGAGACCGGCTCGCTGGCCAACATCGAGCACATCCGCTCGCCCGAGTTCGTCCATCTGAACCTCGACATCACCCAGCCCTACTACGTGGACGAGCCGGTCGACTTCGTCTATCACCTGGCCTCGCCGGCGTCGCCGATCGACTACCTGCGCCTGCCGCTGCATACGCTCAAGGTCGGCTCGCACGGCACCCACCACACCCTTGGGGTGGCCAAGCACAAGCGGGCACGGTTCTTCCTTGCCTCGACCAGCGAGGTCTACGGCGACCCCCAGGTGCATCCGCAGCCCGAGTCCTACTGGGGACACGTCAACCCGATCGGCCCGCGCGGCGTCTACGACGAGGCCAAGCGCTACGCCGAGGCCCTGACCATGGCCTACCACCGCCAGCAGGGGGTCGATACGGCGATCGTGCGGATCTTCAACACCTACGGGGCCAGGATGCGGCCCCACGACGGTCGGGCGATCCCCACATTCCTGCGCCAAGCGCTCCAGGACCGACCGCTCACCGTGTTCGGCGACGGCTCCCAGACCCGCTCCTTCTGCTACGTGTCCGACCTCATCCGCGGCCTCATCGCCCTCGCCGAGTCCGGGTACCACACACCGGTCAACATCGGCAACCCGAACGAGTTCACCCTGCTCGAGCTCGCCGAGGCGGTGATCGAGGTCACCGGCTCGCGCTCGGAGATCGTGCACGAGGCGCTTCCCACCGATGA
>JBBSIW010000395.1:0-2339 GCA_038231895.1 Solirubrobacterales bacterium
CATTCCCTGGCTGGCCACCCGCTTCGCGCGCTCGCGCGACGGGCTCACCTACACCTTCCAGCTGCGGCCGGGCGTCACCTGGCACGACGGGCGCCCGCTGACCGCCGAGGATGTCGCCTTCACGTTCGAGTACTTCGCCGGGCAGAGCCTCGGGCCGCTGCTCGTGGCACAGCCGTTCGGCGTGAAGGCAGCCCGAGCCACCGGTGCGCATACGGTTGAGATCGCCCTGAAGATCCCTGCCGTGACGTTCCTCGGCTCCGTCGCCGGGGCGCTGCCGATCATTCCCAAGCACGTCTGGTCATCCATCCGCGACGCTCCGCGAGCCCAGGACCCGGGCGTCCTGGTGGGCTCCGGGCCCTACCGCCTCGCCTCGTTCTCGCCCGGTGAGGGCGCGTCGCTGTACACGGCCAACCGGCGCTACTTCCTCGGTCCCCCGTTCATCCGGCGCCTCGAGCTGCGCCCGGTGGATGACGAGCTCAGCGCGTTGCGGGCCGGAGAGATCGACGCCGCGGATACGCCACCCGAAGGGGTGGCAAAGGACGCGCTGGCCGCGTTTGCATCCGATCCGGCCTTTGGCACCGTGCAGACTGCGGGCAGCTTCACCTTCCCGCTCATCTGGAACATCGGCCGCGGCGGCGCACTGGCCGACGTCAGATTTCGTCGAGCGTGTGCGCTGGCGATCGATCGGCGAGCGATGGTGCAACGCGTGCTGGGCGGAGACGGCCAGCCCGGCAACCCGGGCTTCCTGCCGCCGAACCACCCGTTTCACATGGCGGTGGAGCAGTACGCGTTCGATCGCGACGCGGCCAACCGCCTGCTCGATCAGGCGGGATACCGGCGCTCCGCGCCCGACGGCCTGCGACGAGGGCCCGACGGCCGCGAGCTGGACTTTCGCATCCTTACCGGTAACGCCCCCGTGCCGCCGGTGCTCGACCTGCTGGTGGGCGCGTTGCGGGCCGTCGGCGTCGGACTGCGCCCCCAGTCGGTCGACCTGCCAACGCTGTTCGGCCTCACCGAGCAGGGCTCCGACGACATCGCGCTGACGCTCTACCCCGGTCCCGGCGGGTCCGCGCCCGACGCCGACCCCGACACCCTGCGGACCTTCTACTCGGCGAACGTCCGGGGACGCCTGCAGGGCGCGCAGGGCTATCGCAACGCAGAGTTCGACCGTCTGGCCGACGAGCAGCTCGTGACGAGCGACGAAGCGAGGCGGCGGAGGATCATCGGGCGCATGCAGCAGCTCGTGGCGCGTGACCTGCCGGCTCTCCCCCTGTACTACCCGACCCTCTACAACGTCTTTCGCAGGCGCGCGTTCGACCGCTGGTACTACACCCCGGGCGGCGTGGCAAGCGGGGTGCCGAGCGTCTTCAACAAGCAGGTGCTCGTGACGGGGTCGCGGACGGGCTTGCGTCTCCGCGGTCGCCCGTCGACCGCGGGGCCACGCTGACCGGGACATTGCCTACGAGGTTCGCTTGGCCAGCCCGTCCAGGCAGCCCTGGTAGGCACCCCCCTTGATCGGGCCCATGTAGCGCTCGGCCACCTTCTGCGCGATGCGGGTCTTGGCCTCCTGAGTGCTCGCGTCGGCGGGAAGGTCGAGCTGGCCGGTGAGGATGTCGAGCCGCTGCTTTCCGCAGGTGTCGCGCTCGATCTCGTAGGCCTTCCCCTTCGCGCCCGAGAATTTCGCGTAGTGAGGCTCGCCGCACCCGGCGATCACCAGCGCGGCCGCGACCACGAGCATCCAGGCCCTCACGCGGCGCAGCCTATCCCACGGTGCAGGGGGCGGAGCCATCAGGGTCGGACCCGGACGCCCCGAGCCAGTAGGGTTGCAGTCGAGTTGTCCGAGGCATTGGTGTGGATCTCCGGCGCGTCCAGTGGCATCGGCAAAGCCCTTGCCGATGCCGTCCCGTGGGATGACGCGCGCGTCATCGACATCAGCCGCAGCGGAGCGGGCGACCTCGAGCACATCGAGGCCGACCTCTCGGATCCTGCGTCGTGGACGGCCGTCGCAGAGTCCTTCGAGCGTGAGTTGCGCGAGTTCTCCGGGGACGTGATCGTCTTCGTCCATGCAGCGGGAACCATCGAGCCGATGGGCTTCGCGGGCGAAGTGGACGGCGACGCTTACGCCCGCGCCGTCGTGCTCAACAGCGCCGCTCCGCAGGCGCTTGGCCGCACCTTTCTGTCAGCGGCTGGAGGAATGGACGCGCGCCGGCACATCGTCATGCTCACCTCCGGAGCCGCGCAGAGCGTGTACCCCGGGTGGTCGAACTACGGTGCCGGCAAGGCCGCCATCGACCAGTGGGTGCGCACCGCCGGGGCCGAGCAGGAGGAGCGCGGCGGCA
>JBBSIW010000396.1:0-2321 GCA_038231895.1 Solirubrobacterales bacterium
GGAGCAGCGCGGACTGCTTCGCGCGATGCGTCTACCAGGGTCCGGCTACCGTCGCTTCGGCGCGGATCAGGTCGACCAGCTCCGTGCGGAGATGCTCACCCAACTGGCGCCCGCGGAGACCGGACCGGTCGTGGAGCCACGCCGACCGATCAAGCCGCGCATGATGCGCGGCGACGACGTCTAAACCAGCCAGCAGCCCTCGTTAGCTCGTTGGCGTGTCCGGCGAGCGAGAGCTACATTTGCGATAAAGTGGACGTCTAGGCGTCCAGTTTCTAGGACGAGATCATGGCCAAAACGCTTGACAAGCACACGCAGGGCGGCGCTCCCGTCGGGTACGAGGAGCTTCGGGATTTCTTTCCGACGCCATCTGAGCGTGCTCGAGCGCTTGGGGTCAAGCGCGATACGATCCAGGTCTGGGACCATCATCGCGCGGCTCGGTTGCGCGCGACTTCGCAAGGTCGAGTGACGCTTTTGCTCGGCCTCTGTTCTGCGGTATCCAGCTACATGCTCAGCAGCCGTGATGTCGGACGCTGGATGCTCTCGCCTCAACCGTCGCTTCGAGGACGGTCGCCCGTTGATCTTCTACGTGACCTGGGCGACGAGGCGTATGAGCAGATCCGGCAGTTGGTCGAGCATGATGAGCAGCTGCTCTCACCCCACAACCCGCTCAGCGGTGAGGAATGGGATGCGATCGAATCTGAACTCGATCCAGCGGTTGCGCGCCGGATCAGGGCCGCCTATGAACGCGTCATTCGTGGCGCCGTGCCGGACGATGTCGACGTTTGCGAACTTGTCTAGTGCGCCAGGCTGGGCCCCTTCTGGAGGCTTAAGCCGTCGTCAGCTTCGGCGAGTGGACCATCCGCCTGAGAGTTGGGGCACTCGCGCAGTTCGTCAACTCGCGCTGGAGGACTCCCTCGCGAGCCCGCCGTCGCAACGAGTAAGGTCGCCCCGCGTGGTACCCGCTCTGCTTGACGCTCCCTCGCTGCCCGTTGCGCGGCACCTCAGCGTTGGTTGCTCGACCGGCTTCATGGTGGAGCAGCGCGGGGACTGGGCCGGACTCGTCGCACGCAGTGCCGCCACTTCCACGCTTGCCGTGGAGCTGTCCGCGCTGTCACAAGAGGAGCTCCCGGGCCTTACAGACTTCCTACGCACAGACCCGTCAATGCCCTTCCACTACGTCAGCGTTCATGGCCCGTCAAAGGGCTTGGACGGCGACGAACGCCAGCGTGTGTCTGGGCTCTTGGACTTGCCACCTCGGGTGCGCGCAATCGTCGCGCACCCCGACACGATGGAGGACCTCAAGGTATGGCGCGCGCTCGGTCGGCGTCTGGTGATCGAGAACATGGACACTCGGAAAACATCGGGGCAGACGGCCGACGAGTTGGCCGTCCTCTTCGATGCCCTGCCGCTGGCCGGCCTTTGCTTCGACGTCGCTCACGCTAAGGATGTGGATCCTTCGCTTCAGGGTGGCCACGCCATTCTGGATCGCTTCGCGGATCGGCTTCGGCACGTCCACCTCAGCTCTCTCGACATTGATAGTCACCACGTAGCACTGACGGACGAGGACGCAGACCTCTTCACGGCCGTGCTGGAGCGCTGCCGCGACGTGCCATGGATCCTCGAAGCGCCCCTGCCTTGAGCGACCCAGCGGGCACGCTCGCGCGCTTCCTGGAAACCCATGGGCCTCGGGGCGAGCACCTGCTTGGTGCGCGAAGATACGCGGCTCAGAGGCTCACCGAGGTCCGTGGGCAGCTTGCGGAGGAAGTCCTTCCGCCCGATACCTCGGTGGCGCTCTTTGGATCCTGGGCCCGACAAGAGCTCACCGAAGACAGCGACGACGACTGGGCCGTGCTCGTCGATGGCTCCGCCAATGGCCGCTCGGACGTTGACCGGGTCGTCGAGCTCGCTAAGGCTCATCTGGGACAGGCTGACCGCAAGCCGGGTTCACAAGATATCTTCGGCAAGGCGATCTCGTGCAAGGAGCTCGCGGTCAAGGTCGGCCTCGACGAAGACACAAACACCAATCTGACCCGCCGCGCGCTGCTGCTCCTGGAGTCCGTCGAGGCGGCAGGGTCGGCACATGCCACGTGTCGCCGTGGAGTCCTCGAGCGCTATCTGAACTACGGCGTCAAGGACTTTCGGCCGCCGCGCTTCCTGCTTAACGACGTCGTCCGTTACTGGCGCACCGTCGGGGTCGACTTCGAGGGCAAGCACCGGCACACCGGCGGCGACGATCCCAAGTGGGTCGAGCGCAACGCGAAGCTGCGGACGGCTCGAAAGGTTTTGTTCGCGGGCGGGCTGGTGCCGATCCTCCAGTGCCA
>JBBSIW010000397.1:0-2318 GCA_038231895.1 Solirubrobacterales bacterium
ACCGCATCGATCAGCACGCCACCGAGAAACGGTCCCAGCACTCCCGCGATGGCCCCGAACGCCGTCCACGACCCGATCGCCTTGCCGCGCTCGTTGTCAGGAAAAACATGGGTGATGGTGGCCAGGGTGCTGGGCACGAGCAGCGCGCCGCACACGCCCTGAAGGGCGCGGGCGACGCAGAGCAGCTCGATCGAGGGAGCCACCGCGGCGAGCAGCGACGTGGCGCCGAACCCGGCGACGCCGAGCGCGAACACACGCCGCAGGCCGAGCAGGTCCCCGAGCGAGCCCCCGATCAACAACAGTGCGGAGAGGGTGAGCAGATAGGCCTCGACCACCCACTGCTGTCCGGTCAGGCCCGCCCCGAGGTCAGCGCGCAGCGCGGGCAGGGCGATGTTCACCACCGTCCCGTCGAGGAACACGATGCCCGAGCCCAGGATGGCGGCGATCAGGGTCAGCCGTTTCTCGCGCGGAGTGGCCATTCGCCGACGCTAGCGGACGCACAAGCACCGCCGCGTCCGATCAGCGATCATCCGCCGGCATGCAGCAGCGCGTCAGCCTCGTCACCCTCGGCGTCAGCGATCTCGAGCGCGCACGGGCGTTCTACGAGGCCCTCGGGTGGACCAACGGCGCCGAGCCAGGCGCCGACGTGGTCTTCTTCCAGGCCGGCGGGATGATCGTGGCGCTGTGGGATCGGGAGCAGCTCGCCGCCGATTCCGGGCTGCCCGGGGCTCCGGCACCCGGGGCCATTGTGCTCGCCTACAACGTCGGCTCGCCCGGGGAGGTCGACAGCGTGGTGGCCGAAGCCCGGGCCGCCGGCGCGATCGTCACGCGAGGTCCCGGAGAAATGTTCTGGGGCGGCTACTCGGGCGTATTCACCGACCCCGAGGGCCACCCCTGGGAGGTCGCCCACAACCCGCACTGGCAGCTGCACGACGATGGGTCGGTCCGGCTGGCTCCCTAGGGCCAACCCGCTGCCGCGGCCATGCTCCCGCGGCGCCGGTTGCGCGTCCCGGCGCCGATTAGTGAAACCGATCGCACTCTCCGCCGTACATATGTGTTCGGGCTTCTTGTGGCGTGATCTCCGGGCCCCGAGTTGGAGCGACTGTGGCCGGGCCGAATCCTAGTTGACGCAGCAACTAGTTCTCGATACAATCCCGACTGTTGAAATCGGATTTATGAGGAAACCCATGGACAGCACACCCAACACAGCAATTCTCGAGGCTCCTGTCGAGACGCAGGATGCCGTCGCGCAGCTTCTGGCCGAGTCGCGTCGCTGGCCGCTGCTCACTCCCGCTGAGGAGATCGAGCTGGCACAGCGCATCGAACGCGGCGAGCTCGAGGCAAAGAACCGCATGATCAACTCGAACCTGCGCCTGGTCGTGTCAAACGCCCGGCGCTACCTGGGCCAGGGCCTGCCGCTGGCCGACCTCGTCCAGGAGGGGATGCTGGGCCTCATTCGTGCGTCGGAGAAGTTCGACTGGCGCAAGGGCTTTCGCTTCTCGACCTACGCGACGCTGTGGATCCGCCAGTCGATCCAGCGCGGCCTGGAGAACAGCGGGCGGACGATCCGGCTGCCGGTCCATGTCGGCCAGCGTGCTCGGAAGGTCGGTCGCGTCGAGCGCGAGCTGACCACTCGGCTGGGCCGCGAGCCCACCAACGAGGAGATCGCCCGGGAGGCCGAGCTTGACCTCGAGCTCGTGCTCGAGGTCAAGGCGGCCAATCGCGCGGTGACCAGCCTCGACCAGCCCGTGGGCGAGGACGGCGACACCACGCTGGGGGCCCTGATCCCGCTCGGGGCGGAGCGGGGGCCCGAGGAGTCAGCCGAGGAGAGCGCGCGGCGCGAGGTCGTGAAGGCCGCGCTGGCGATCCTGCCCGAGCGCGAGCGCAATGTCATCGAGCTGCGCTTCGGCACGGGCGAGGAGGCTCCGCAGTCGCTGGCGCAGGCCGGCAAGCGACTTGGGATCACGCGTCAGCGCACGCAGCAGCTCGAGACCCAGGCTCTGCGCCGGCTGGCCGATCTTCCCGAGCTGGCTGCTCTGCGCGACGCGGCGTAAGCCGCCCGCGCCCGCGATGGTGCGAAACGTATGAGAGGCGCCCCGATCGGGGCGCCTCTCGCTCTTTGGCAACTAGGTCCGGGGCTGCGCGCAAGCGTTACGCCGCGCTTCGGCGCCGGTTGACGACCAGGAAGGCGACCAGTGCCGCCACGACGATGATGCCCACGATGGTGATCACGATGCGTCAGTCCTTTCCGGAGGTGCGTGCACGTATAGGTGTCGGCGTGGGCGGCGTGGTCCTGCATGGCGTAGGGACCCCATATG
>JBBSIW010000398.1:0-2309 GCA_038231895.1 Solirubrobacterales bacterium
CTGCTCGGCCTACGGCCGGCCTACGGGTGACCCAGGAACGGCCACCATGCCCGAGCTGCCAGAGGCCGAGCGCGCCCGCCGCGAGATCGAGCGCGTCCTGCACCTGCGCATCGTGGCCGTGGACGACGGCGACAGCTACGTATGCCGGCCGCACGCGCCCGGCGAGATCGCCGGCGCGTTGACCGGGCGCCGGCTGACCGCCGTGCACCGGCGAGGGAAGTTCATGTGGGCGCAGACTGACGACGAGGGGCCCGACCTCGGGCTGCACCTCGGCATGGCGGGCCGGGTCGACATCGACCAGCCTGCGCATGAGCGCTGGGATCGCTTCGCGCTGGACTTCGAGGGTGGCCGACGGCTCGCGCTGCACGATCGCCGGCGCCTGAGCCGCGCCGTCATCGAGCCCGACTACTCCCATGTCGGGCCGGACGCCGGCGAGGTCTCGCGCGAGGAGTTTCGCGACCGGATCGGCCGGGGCAATGCGCCGCTGAAGGCCCGCCTGCTCGACCAGGGGGCGATCGCCGGCATCGGGAACCTGCTGGCCGACGAGATCCTGTGGCAGGCCCGACGTTCGCCGCTGCGCCCCAGCGGCGAGCTCACGCGGGAGGAGCTCGACGAGCTGCGACGTGCCACGCGGCGGGCGATCCGCAACGCCATCCGCCGCGGCGGCGCCCATACCGGCACGCTCAATCCGCAGCGCCGACGCGGCGGGCGCTGCCCGCGCTGCGGTGCGCAGCTGGCGCGCGCGACCGTCGGCGGGCGCACCACCTACTGGTGCCGCGCCGAGCAGAGCACGTAGGATCATCCCCTTTCCTCGGGGGACCACTCTGTCTGACAACTCCTTCAACGCCCGCGCCACGCTGAAGGCGGGCGATCGCGAAGTCGAGATCTTCCGCCTGGATGCGCTGCAGTCGCGGTTCGACGTCGCGCGGCTGCCGTTCTCGCTCAAGGTGCTGCTCGAGAACCTGCTGCGTACCGAGGACGGTATCTCGGTCCGCGCCCGGGACATCGAGGCGCTGGCCTCGTGGGAGCACGCAGCGGAGCCCTCACGCGAGATCGCCTTCACGCCGGCGCGCGTGCTCATGCAGGACTTCACCGGGGTCCCCGCCGTCGTCGACCTCGCCGCCATGCGCGACGCGATGGCCGCGCACGGCGGAGACCCGAATGCGATCAACCCACTCGTGCCCGCGGAGCTGGTCATCGACCACTCCGTCCAGGTCGACGCCTTTGGCACGCACAGCGCGTTCGAGCGAAACGCGGAGCTCGAGTTCGAGCGCAACCAGGAGCGCTACGCGTTCCTGCGCTGGGGCCAGGGGGCATTCCGAGGGTTCAAGGTCGTCCCGCCCGACACGGGGATCGTGCATCAGGTCAACCTCGAGTATCTGGCCCGGGTCGTGTTCACCGATGACGGGCAGGCGTATCCCGACACGCTGGTCGGCACCGACTCTCACACGACGATGATCAACGGCCTTGGGGTGCTGGGCTGGGGCGTGGGCGGGATCGAGGCCGAGGCCGCGATGCTCGGCCAGCCGATCTCGATGCTCATACCCCAGGTGCTGGGCGTCCGCGTCTGCGGCGAGCTTCCGGAAGGTGCGACGGCCACCGACCTGGTGCTCACGGTCACCGAGATGCTGCGCGAGCACGGCGTGGTGGGCAAGTTCGTCGAGTTCCACGGTCCCGGCCTGACGGGCCTGCCCCTGGCTGACAGGGCGACGATCGGCAACATGTCGCCAGAGTTCGGCTCCACCTGCGCGATCTTCCCGATCGACGCCGAGACGCTGCGCTACCTCGAGTTCTCCGGGCGCTCGGCCCAGCACATCGAGCTGGTCGAGGCCTACGCCCGCGAGCAGGGCCTCTTTCACGACGAAACCTCCGAGGCGCCGACCTACACCGAGGAGATCGAGCTGCACCTGGGCGACGTCGTCCCGAGCCTCGCGGGTCCGAGGCGGCCGCAGGACCGGATCTCGCTCGCCGATTCCAGGGCGGCGGTTCGCGAGGCCCTCGCCGCGTACATCGGCGACGACGCCGACTCGGTCACCGACGCTCACGACAAGGCCATCGAGGAGACCTTCCCGGCCTCCGACCCTCCGTCGAACAACGTCCCCGGGCACGACGGCGTGGACGCACGGCCCGCGCCCGTGAAGGCCGCGCCCGCGACGGCGATGGCCGAGCGCTCGCCCGCCGCCGTCCATGTCGAGTCCGATGACGACGACGGCTTCGCACTCGACCACGGCCACGTGGTGATCGCCGCGATCACCTCCTGCACGAACACCTCCAATCCCTCGGTCATGCTCGGAGCCGGCCTTCTCGCC
>JBBSIW010000399.1:0-2306 GCA_038231895.1 Solirubrobacterales bacterium
CGCGGTCAGCAGCGCGCCCAGCCCGGGCGCGACCTCGAGACCGATGTGAGCATCACCTTCGAGCAGGCGATGGAGGGCGCGCAGATTCCGCTCGCCGTTCCCACCTCGACCACCTGCACCACGTGCCGGGGCACCGGCGCCAAGCCCGGTACGAGTCCGGAGGTCTGCCCTATCTGCCACGGTCGCGGGGTCGAAGCCCAGGGCCAGGGCCTGTTCTCGATCTCCCAGCCCTGCTCGCGCTGCGGCGGGAGCGGCACGATCATCATCGACCCCTGCCCCACCTGTCAGGGCTCCGGCGCGATCAAGACCGTCAAGCGCTACCGGGTCACCATCCCCCCCGGTGTGCGCGAGGGCAGCCGCGTCCGCCTGCCCGGCAAGGGAGAGCCGGGGCGAAGCGGAGGTCCGCCGGGAGACCTCTACGTGGTCACCCGGGTGCCGGAGTCGCCGATCTTCAAGCGCAAGGGCGATCACGTCGAGGTCGAGGTCCCGATCACCATCCCCGAGGCCATTCGCGGGGCCACCGTGCCGGTGCCGACCTTGAGCGCACCCAAGAAGCTGCGGGTGCCCGGGGGGACCAAGCACGGCACGGTTCAGCGACTGCGCGGCGAGGGCCCCCCGCGTCTCAACGGAAAGGGCCGGGGCGACATCCACTACCGTTTCGTCATCGACGTGCCCTCCTCGCTCAACAAGGAGCAGGAGAAGGCGGTCGATCAGCTCTCGAAGGTCATGAACGGGGATCCGCGAGCGCCTCTGTTCGCGGGGCGCTCCGCCGAGGGGGCGTGACGATGGCCTCGCGGCGCACCCGCATCGAGACGACCACCAGCGACGGCCGGACCACCCGCACGACGCGCATCGAGGTCTCAGACGATCGGGGGGTGTTCATGATCTCCGTCGCGGCCGAGCTCGCCGACATGCACCCGCAGACGCTGCGGATGTACGAGGCCCGGGGGTTGATCGAGCCCAAGCGCTCGCCCAAGGGCACGCGCCTTTACTCCCAGGCCGACGTCGAGCGCCTGCGCCGGATCCAGGAGATGACGGCCGAGCTGGGGATGAACCTGGCCGGAGTCGAACGCGTCTTCGAGCTCGAGCTGGAGATCGAGCGCATGGGCCGCCGCATGGAGTCGCTGGAGCGTCGGGCCAAGCAGGCCGAGGAGGAGATGGCGGCCGAGCTCGACCGGGTGCGTCGCGAGCTTCGGGCCGAGATCGTGCCCTATGTGGCTCCGAGCGAGGCCCTCGTGCCCGTCAAGGACTGGGAGCGCGTGCGCATCACCCTGGGCCGGCGGAGACGCTCGTAGTCGCCCCGGAGACCTTGTCACATAGATCTTAGTCGACTAGACTAAGATCTTATGCAGCCAGACCGCTTCACGATCAAGGCACGGGAAGCACTCCAGGCGGCCCAGCGGCTCGCCGAGCAGCGTCGCCACCCACAGCTCACGCCCGAGCACCTCCTCGCGGTGCTGCTCGAGCAGGACGCTGGCGTGGTCGTGCCCGTGCTCGAGAAGCTCGGCACCGCGCCCAACGCGCTGCGGGTTCGCGCGAATGACGCCCTCGACGCACTACCCACGCTGAGCGGCGAGCCCGGCGCCGGAGCCGCAGCCTCCAACGAGCTGGTTGCAATGCTGCGCGCTGCGGAGAAGGAGGCGGGAGCGCTCCAGGACGAGTACGTCTCGACCGAGCACGTGCTGCTCGCGCTCTCGCAGGCCAAGTCGCCGGCCGGAGATGCTCTGCGCGACGCCGGTGCTGACCGCGCCGCGCTCCTTCAGGCCATCGGTGAGGTCCGGGGCCCCCACCGCGTCACCGACGCCAATCCCGAGGACAAGTACCAGGCCCTCGAGAAATTCGGGCGCGACCTCACGACAGCGGCGGAGCAGGGCAAGCTCGATCCCGTCATCGGCCGCGACGACGAGATCCGCCGCGTCGTGCAGGTCCTCTCGCGCCGGACGAAGAACAATCCCGTGCTCATCGGGGAGCCCGGCGTGGGCAAGACCGCGATCGTCGAGGGCCTGGCCCAGCGCGTTGTCTCCGGTGACGTGCCGGAGTCGCTGCGCGACCGCCGTGTGATCGCGCTCGACATCGGCGCCCTGATCGCCGGCTCCAAGTACCGGGGCGAGTTCGAGGACCGCCTCAAGGCCGTGCTCAAGGAGATCGCCGAGGCGCGCGGCACCGTCATCCTGTTCATGGACGAGCTGCACACGATCGTCGGCGCCGGCGCGGCCGAGGGCGCCGTCGACGCCGCGAACCTGCTCAAGCCGATGCTGGCGCGCGGTGAGCTGCGCGCTGTCGGCGCCACCACGCTCGACGAGTAC
>JBBSIW010000400.1:0-2303 GCA_038231895.1 Solirubrobacterales bacterium
AAGCGGCGCGCCAGCTCGGCGGTCATCGCCCACGCTCGGGATGGCGGTGGTAGGGGGCCCCCTTGCACTTCAGCCTGATCGCGTTCCAGTAGATCAGCGCGACGACGCGCAGCGAAGCCGCGGGGAAGCGCAGGAGCATCCGCGTGAGGCGAGCGCGCGTGAGCTCGTGCCTTTCGAGCGACAAGGTGGCGTCGAACATCTCTGACCCGTTGCCGTCGCGCTCGGCGATGTGGACGAGCAGGGTGCCGTTGGGCTCGGTCACGCGCCAGTCGTAGTGGTTGTCCATCCCGATGAAGGGCGAGACGTGGAGGACCTTGTCGATCGTGTCGCGTATGACCCGTCCACCGGCCTCCGTGCTCTGCCCGTCGCCGATCTGGTTGGAGCCGTCACGACCAAGTACGTAGGCGTGGCTCTCGCCCCACGGGGTGTTCGTCACGTCGGCGACCACTGCCTGGACGGTCTCCCCGCCCGCGGCGAAGCAGTAGTAGAAGCAGACGGGGTTGAAATTGTGTCCAAGGGTTCGCAGCGTGGTGAGCAGGCGCACCGGGCCGTCCGGGCGCCCGCCGGTGCGCTGCTCGACCAGCTCGCGCACGCACTCGGCCAGGGGCCGCTCGGGGTCGCCCATGTAGTCCTCGCGACGGAAGCGCGCGGGCGCCGGTCTGCGAGCCGAGTACAGCGGGTGCGCATCGAGCGACTCGGGGAGCTCGTCGAGGTCCAGCAGCACCATCGACTGTCGGTAGGTGAACTCGTGCTCGACCGGCGTGTAACGCCGGTGGCGCACCCACCCCTCATACGCGGCGGAGGCGCTCACGTGGACTCCGCCAGCCTCGCCGGCTGGGCCGTGGACGAGCTCCCCACCTTGCGAAGCGCGGCGAGGGCGCTCACCACGCCGTCCTCGTGAAAGCCCCAGCCCCAGTAGGCGCCGCAGAAGTGCGTACGACCTACGCCGGATATCTCCCCGTGTCGCCGCTGGGCGGCCACCGCCTCGGGGGAGAACACAGGATGCGAATACTGGATCGTGCGGATCACCTTGTCCGGAGCGATCGTCCCGGTGCGGTTGAGCGTGACGCAGAAGTTCGTATCCGAGCGAATCGCCTGCAGCGAGTTCATCCAGTAGGTCAGGGTGCTGCGGGCCGGCGGCGGATCGCTCAGGTGGTAGTTCCAGCTCGCCCAGGCAGAGCGGCGGCGCGGCAGAAGCGACTCGTCCGTGTGCAGCACCGCCTCGTTGGGCTGGAAGGCGACTGCGCCGAGGACGTCGCGCTCCTGCTCGCTCGGGTCGGTGAGCATGGCCAGCGCCTGGTCGGAGTGCGCCGCGATCACGACCTCGTCGAAGTGCTCTGTCTCACAATGGTCCGCGGCCACCTCGACGTGGTCGTGGTGACGGGTCACCGCGCGTACGCGTGCTGAGGTGCGGATGCGGTCGGCGAACGGGCCGGCCACCTTCTCGACATATCGGTGTGAGCCGCCGGTGACCGTGCGCCAGTGGGGCCGATCGCGAAACCCGAGCATGCCGTGGTTGTGAAAGAAGCGGACGAGGAAGGCAGCCGGAAACGACCACATCTGCTCGGGCTCCGCCGACCACACGGCGCAGGCCTGGGGCACGATCAAGCGGTTGACGAACCAGTCGCCGTAACCGCCCTCGCGCAAGAACTGGCGCAGTGACGGGCCCTCGGCCGCCCCGAGGTCGAGCAGCGTCCGGGCCTCGCGGTTGAAGCGCACGAGGTCGCGGATCATTCCGAGGAAGCGAGGATCGGTCGCATGGGAGGGCTTGGCGAAGAGCCCGCGTGGAGTGCCCGCGTACTCGAAGTCGCCCTGCCCGTCGCTGACCGAGAAGCTCATGCGCGAGGCCTGCGTCGGCACGCCCAGCTCCGCGAGCAATGGCTGAAAGCTCGGGTAGTTGCGATCGTTGAGCACGATGAAGCCGGTATCGATCCAGTGAGTCTCGTGCGCCAGGTCCACCCGCACCGTGTTGGTGTGGCCTCCGAGGTAGTCGTTCGCCTCGTAGAGCGTGATGTCGTGCTCGGGGTGAAGGCGATGCGCCGCCACGAGCCCTGAGATCCCACTGCCCACGATCGCGATCCTCACCGCTTCATCGCCCCCAGCAACCCGGCGCCGGCGAGCGCGGCGCCTCCCGCCATCACCGCGGTCCCCCAACGCGCACGGGGCGGCAGGGACTCTGCCGGGGCGAGCAGGGTGGCGGTGAGGTCGCACAGGTCTGACGCGATCGTGAAGATGAGCCAGGGTGCCGCGCCCTCGTTCTCCGAAAGCGAGGTCAAGAGGCCGGCGGAGAGCGCGATGTCGCG
>JBBSIW010000401.1:0-2280 GCA_038231895.1 Solirubrobacterales bacterium
CCAGCGCTCCTCCATCGCGATGGCCAGCGCGGTCGAGTCGCCGATGCCGAAGCGGCAGAAGTCGGTGCCCACGCAGCTCTTGACGTGCCTCAGCGCCTTGGCGTACGCATGCCCCGAGGGCATGCCGATGTCGCGCCAGACCGAGGGCAGGTCCTCCTTCTTGACGCCCAGCAGGTCGATCCGCTGGGCGCCGGTGACCTTGACCATCCGGACGTCGTAGCGCTCGGCGGCGTCGGCGATGCGGCGCAACTGGTCCGGGGTCGTGACCCCACCGCGCATCCGCGGCACGACCGAGAAGGTGCCGTCGTTCTGGATGTTCGCGGGCTCGCGGTCGTTGATGTGGCGCGCGCCGCGCTCCTCGCGGTGGCGGTTGTCGTTGATCTCGGAGACGAGGTAGGCGAGCGCGGGCTTGCACAGGCCACAGTCGCGCCCCGTGCCGCATGCGTCGGAGACCTCGCTGACCGCCTCGTAGCCGTGCTCCGATATCTCCGCGGCGACCCGCTCGCGGGTCTGCTGGCGACAGGCGCAGAGGTAGCGGGACTCCTCGTCGCCACCCCCGGCGACCTGGACGAGCTCGGCGACCAGCGGCTTGCAACTGCCGCAGCCCGTGCCGGCCCGGGTGACCGCCATCACCTCCTGCTTGCTCGTGAGGCCCTGCTCGCGGACGGCGGCGACGATCTCGCCCTTGCAGACGCCGTTGCAGTCGCAGACCTGCGCCTCGTCCGGAAGGTCCTCGGGACCCGCCGCGGCCGACTCGGCGAGGCGGGTGAGCGGGTCCGCGATCGACTCTCCCGCGCGGACGGCCTCGAGCAGGCCCTCGGTGCCGCGCGTGTTGCCGAGCAGGATCGCCCCGCAGGCGCGCCCGCCGCGGGTGGCCAGCTTGCGGTAGGTCCGGGTCGCGGGGTCGAGCGTCGACGCGCCACCGTCGCCCTGGACGTTGCCGACCGCGACCAGATCGACCTCGGCGACCTTGAGCTTGGTCCACGGCACGGACCCCGTGTAATCCTCGCCCTCACGGCCGAGCAGGGTGTCGGCGGCGACCCTCACCTGCTCGTAGATCGGGGCGACGATGCCGTAGACCGTGCCCCGGTGCTCGGCGCACTCTCCGACGGCCACGATCTCGCTCTCGGAGGTGCGCATGCGGTCGTCGACGATCACCCCCCGGTTGCAGTCGATGCCGGCCAGATCGGCGAGCGTCACCTCCGGCCGGATGCCGATGCTCACGACCACGAGGTCGACGCGCAGCTCGTCGCCGCCCGCGAAGCGCAGCCCCTCCACGCGACCGTTGCCGAAGATCTCCTCGGTCTGGCGCTCGAGCTGGACGTCGATGCCGAGCTCCTCCATCGCAGGAGCGAGAAGCCCCGCGGCGCTCGCGTCGAGCTGGCGCTCCATCAGCCGGTCCCTCAGGTGCACCACGGTCACGGGGCAGCCCCGCGCCTGGATGCCGCGAGCCGCCTCGAGGCCCAGGAGCCCGCCGCCGATCACCGCCGCGTGCTCGGCGGACTCGGCCGCCGCGGAGATCGCGCTGGTGTCGGATGGGTAGCGGTAGGGGAGGACGCCGCCGATACCGATGCCGGGGATCGGCGGCATCAGCGGCTGCGAGCCCGTGGCGATCGCCAGCGCGCGGTAGGTCATGCCGGAGCCGTCCTCGAGCTCGACATGCCGCGCGATGGTGTCGAGGCTCTCGACCCGGTTTCCGAGCCGCAGCTCGATGCGCTGATCGGCGTACCACTCGTCCGGGCGCAGGCGCAGGGCCTCGAGGCCGCCGTCGCCGACCAGGAGCTCGGCGAGGTTGACGCGGTCGTAGGGGGGATGCTCCTCGCCGGCGACGAGCACGATCGGCACGTGTGCGTCGCGCTCGCGCAGCATCTCGCAGAGCGTCTGGCCGGCGATGCCGCCGCCGACGACCACGATCGGCTCACCGCTCGTCTGGCTTGAACGTCTGTGGCCGTTGCGCACCATGCCTATTCGATGGTGGCGCTTTCAGATTTCTGGCCGTTGACCTGCGTGTTACGACCCGATGAATGACCGGCGAGCAGCTCCTCGACCTCGACCGCGCATGAGCCGCAGCCGGTGCTGGCGCTGGTCGCGGCGGCCACCTCGGCGAGCGTCGCGAGCCCCTCGCCCCGGATCGCGCCCAGGACCTCGCCGCGCGTCTTGCGGTTACACGAGCAGAGGATGCTCGCCTCGTCGGGGGGCTCGCCGGCGCCGTCCTCGCCCGCCGCCTCCGGGGCGATCACCCCCGGCGGCACGTCGGCGCCGGTCCGCAGCAGCTCGGTC
>JBBSIW010000402.1:0-2273 GCA_038231895.1 Solirubrobacterales bacterium
CAGCGCCGGGAGGCACCCGATGAGGGCCCCGCCGCGATCCGGCGTGCCCAAGTGCAGGCCGAGCTCGAGGGCGAGCAGCGCATGGC
This sequence comes from Solirubrobacterales bacterium, assembly GCA_038231895.1. GTDB lineage: Bacteria > Actinomycetota > Thermoleophilia > Solirubrobacterales > Solirubrobacteraceae > JALYZC01. Next base: position 87 of record JBBSIW010000402.1, read on the forward strand.
GGAGCGCACCCGGCGCCTCCGGGCGCAGCGCGAGCGCCAGCTGGTCGCCGAGCGCGAGAGTCGCGCGCGCGACGAGGCCCTCCTGCCCACGGCCAGGCGCGCAGCGGAGTCACTGCAGGCCGCGTCTGCGGCGCTCGTCGAGCAGGCTGCACACGCCGAGTCCGCGCTCGCGGCGGACCGCGCGGACGGTGAGGAGGTCGCGGTGCAGCTGCGCACCTGCGCTGCGCGGGAGGCCGAGCTCCAGGCGAGCTTGCGCGCCCGGGGCGAGACGGTGACCGCGGCCGAGGTGGCGGCGCAGCAGGCGCGTGATCGGGCGGCCGAAGCTGCCACCGAGCTCGACGAGCTGGCCGGCCGGCTCGAGCTCGCCGCCGAGCCGGCCGACGCCGCGCTGGCCCGCGAGCAGCGTGAGGCGCTTGCCGAGCGCGTGCAGCGGCTCGCGCGACGGCGCGAGACGCTCGGGCCGGTCAACCCCCTCGCCGAGCACGAATACGCGCAGGCACGGACATACGTCGAGGAGCTCGAGGCCCAGCGCCACGACCTCGAGACCGCCATGCGCGAGCTGCAGGCTCTGATCGAGAAGACCGACCGCCAGATCCGCGAGGCATTTGAGGTCACGCTCGAAGCGGCGGCGCGAAACTTCGAGGAGGTCGTGGGCCAGCTGTTCCCGGGCGGCCGCGGACGCCTGCGCCTGGTGCGCGAGCAGGCAACTCCGCGGCCGGTGCTCGGCGGCGAGCCCCCCCCGGGTGAGGGCCCCCGTTCCGACGAGGAGGAGGAAGAAGGGCCGGACCCCGAGGACGCAGAGCTGGGCGTCGAGATCGAGATGACGCCCGTAGGCAAGTCGATGAAGCGCCTGTCGCTGCTCTCCGGCGGTGAGAAGTCGCTGACCGCACTCGCGTTCCTGTTTGCCATCTTCCTGGCCCGGCCCTGCCCGTTCTACGTTCTCGACGAGGTCGAGGCGGCGCTGGACGACCTCAACATCGATCGCTTCCTCACGCTCCTGCGCCGCTACTCGCACGGCTCGCAGTTCATCGTCGTCACCCATCAGAAGCGCACGATGGAGGCCGCGGACACCCTCTACGGTGTCTCGATGAGCGACGACGGGGTCTCGAGGGTGATCTCGCGCCGATTGCCGCGCGAGGAGCCGGCCGCGGCGGCCGGGGCCGCGTAACCGCTGTGGCCCGGGACTGGCAGGAGCTCTTCATCACCGCCGAGGGCGTCGATCGCACCGGCGACGCGGAGCCGGTGCGCGAGGAGGAGCGCCGGGGGATGTTTCACCGCCTGCGCGAGAACCTCTCAAAGACGCGCCAGGCACTCGGCGACGAGGTGTCCTCCACGCTGTTCGCGCAGCTCGACGAGCAGACCTGGGAGCGTTTGGAGGAGGCCCTGATCTACGCCGACGTGGGCGCACGCACCACCGCCGAGGTGGTCACCCGGCTCGAGCGCGAGGCGGCCGGCGGCGAGTTGGTCGAAGCAGAGGCCCTCACGCAGCGGCTGATCGAGCTGCTGGCCGAGCTGGCGCGCCCGGCCGACGACGGAGCGGCCCGCATCGACCTGACCGCGAAGCCCACGGTCATCCTCCTCGTGGGAGTCAACGGCACGGGCAAGACGACCACGATCGGCAAGCTCGCCTGGCATCTGCACCACACGCTGCACCAAAGCGTCGTGATCGGCGCCGCCGACACCTTTCGCGCCGCGGCGGTGGAGCAGCTCGAGCAGTGGGCGCAGCGCTCGCAGGCTACGTTCGTGTCCGGCGCGCCGGGAGCCGACCCGGGGTCGGTGGCTTACGACGCCGTGGTCGGCGCCCGCGATGGCGGCGCCGACGTCGCGATCGTGGACACCGCGGGGCGCCTGCACACGCAGAACGACCTGATGGCCGAGCTGAGCAAGGTCGGACGGGTGCTCGAGAAGCAGATTCCCGACGCTCCGCATGAGACGCTGCTGACGATCGACGCCACGACCGGCCAGAACGGCGTGCGCCAGGCTCGTCTGTTCGCCGAGGCCGTCCCCGTCACGGGCATCGTCCTGACCAAGTTGGACGGTACGGCGAAGGGCGGCATCGCTCTGGCCATCGCCGGGGAGCTCGGCATCCCGGTCAAGCTCATCGGGGTGGGCGAGCAGCTCGAGGACCTGCGCCCCTTCGAGGCCGACGAGTTCGCCCGGGCCCTGATCGCGTGAGGGCGCCGGCGC
>JBBSIW010000403.1:0-2272 GCA_038231895.1 Solirubrobacterales bacterium
CTCACGGGCCTCGAGCGCCTCCGGCGCCTGCTCGGGCCGCGTGCGCAGACGGCCCGCCAGGTCCTCGAGGATCGCGTCGTGGCGGCGCATGAGCTCGACCGCCGCGGGGCCCGTGACCGCCTCGATGCGGCGGACGTTGGCCGCGCTCGAGCTCTCGCTGAGCAGCTTGAGCAGCCCGATCTCGGCGGTGGCGTGCACGTGCGTGCCCCCGCACAGCTCGCGCGAGAACGAGCCGTCGCCCACCTCGACCATGCGCACGACGTCACCGTACTTCTCCCCGAACAGCGCCATTGCACCGAGCTGGCGCGCCTCGTCCAGCGTGGTGGTCAGCGCGTGGACCGGATGGTTGGCGAGGATCCAGGCATTCACGCGATCTTCGACGTCGCGGCGCTCGTCGGCCGTGAGCGCGGACCCGTGGGTGAAGTCGAAGCGCAGCTTGTCCGGCCCTACGTAGGACCCCGCCTGGCGCACGTGGGTGCCCACCCGCTCGCGCAGCGCGGCGTGCAGGAGATGCGTCGCCGTGTGGTTGGCCGCGGTGGCGCGCCGTGCCGCCGGGTCCACGCGCGCGACCACGCGCTCGCCGGGCTCGACCTGGCCGCGCTCGATCTCGACCGCGACCGCCTGGTCGTCGCCGAGCCGGTAGACCTCGGCCACGCGGGCCAGGCACTCGCCGGACGCGCACTGCAGCGCACCGACGTCTGATACCTGCCCGCCCCCGGCCGCGTAGAACGGCGACTCGGCCAGCTTCACGAGCACCTGGCCGTCCTCGCGGTCGATCGCGCCGACGGTGGTCGCCTGCTCGGTGGTGGCAAAGCCGGTGAACTCGGTCTGAAAGCCGGCGGCCGCCGCGAACTCGCGGGCGCGCTCGCGCGCTCCCCCTTCGTTGGCGCGCACGACAGCCCGGCTGCGCCGGCGCTGAGCGTCCATCAACTCGCCAAACGCCTCCTCCTCCACGAACGGCACCTCGCGGGCCGCCGAGATCTCCCGCGAGAGCTCGATCGGGAAGCCGTAGGTGTCGTGGAGCATGAACGCCGCCCGGGCGGTGAGCGACCCCTCGGCGAGGAACTCGTCGAGCAGCTTGAGGCCGGCGTCGAGCGTGCGGCCGAAGCCCTCCTCCTCGGCGGCCAGCCACCGTCGGATCGACACGCGCTGCTCGTGAAGCTCCGGGTAGGCCGCGCCAATCAGCTCCTGCACCCGGTCGGCGTAGCGTCCCAGGAAGCCGGTCTCCAGATCGAGCTGGCGGCCCTGCTGGATGGCGCGGCGCATCACGCGGCGCAGGATGTAGCCGCGGTCCTCGTTGGATGGAACGACGCCGTCGGCGACGAGGAAGCTCATCGCCCGCGCGTGGTCGGCCAGGATGCGCAGGGCGCGGGTGGTCTCGACGTCCTCGCCGTAGCGGCGCCCCGAGAGCTCCTCCCCCAGCTCCACCAGCGGCTTGAACTGGTCGGTCTCGAACACCGAGGGCGCGTCCTGAAGGATGACCGCCAGCCGGTTGAGTCCCAGGCCGGTGTCGATGTTCTGCGTGGGCAGCGGGGCGAGCGTGTTGACCGGATCCTGGTCGTACTGCATGAACACGAGGTTCCAGTACTCGAGGAAGCGCTCGTTCTCGCCGCCGGGCAGGTCTTCGGGCTTGCCGAACGCCAGTCCGCGGTCGAAATAGAGCTCGGAGCAGGGCCCGCACGGGCCCGTCGGGCCCGCCTGCCAGAAGTTCTCGCTGCGGGGGCAGCGCACGATCCGCTCGCGCGGCACGCCGACCGACTCCCACGCCGCGATCGCCTCCTCGTCGGGCCCCAGGCCGAGCGCCTCGTCGCCGGCGAAGACGGTGATCCAGATGTTCTCCGGGGGGAGGCCGAAGCCCTCGAGCGAGAGCTCCCACGCGAGCTCCACGGCGCCCGCCTTGAAGTAGTCGCCGAGCGAGAAGTTGCCGAGCATCTCGAAGAACGTGAGGTGGCGGCTGGTGTTACCCACGTTCTCGATGTCGGTGGTGCGAAACACCTTCTGACAGCTCGTCAGCCGCGGGCGCGGCGGCTCCTCCTGGCCGAGGAAGTAGGGCTTGAGCGGGTGCATCCCGGCGGTGGTGAGCAGCACCGACGGGTCATAGGTGGCGGGCACGAGCGGCGCCGAGCGCAGGCGCTGGTGATGGCGTGCCGCAAAGAAGGCGAGGAAGTGCTCGCGGATCTCGTCGGAGCTCGTGGGCCTGACCATGGCCCTGAGTCTAGGGAGCGCTCGGCGCGCTACCGGGAGGCGGCGATCGTGGCGTGGCCGACGATCA
>JBBSIW010000404.1:0-2254 GCA_038231895.1 Solirubrobacterales bacterium
GCTCACGCCAGGCTCCGTCCAGCCACGACGGGTCCAGCCACGCGATCCTCCGCGACATCGCGGCCGCACAGCTCACTGCAGGGTCGAGGAAGCCGGTGTTGAGCTTCGCCAGCGACGCCGCGGCGTACAGGAGCACGACCTGGGCGCGCAAGAACGGCGCCAGGGCAGCCCACAGCGCGGTCGCCTCCAGACGCCGCCCGCGCCCCCGGGCTGCGGCCACCCACCCGAGCACGGCGAGCCCGGTGACGAGCACGAGCAGCAGGTGGTCGCCGACCTGCGGCATGTCGAGCGCCAATACCCCCACCGCCGTCACGGTCAGGACGAGGAAGCGCTTCAACGAGCCGGGGCGGGCCAGGCACCACAGCGCCGCGAGCACGACGGCGGCGTGCGGCTGCCAGACCGCGAAGCCGCCCCACCAGAGCTGGTCGACGAGGAGCGCGCAGGCCAGAAGAGCGGCGTATGCACCGAAGGGCATCCGACAGTGTCGCAGCGGACCCGTCAGCAGACGAGCGGACTGGCGCCCGCGTACGGCGCCGGCGACAGGTGAAACGGTCACCGCCGGTCCAAGAGCGCCGTTCCCGCCTAGAGTCCTCGAAGCCTCGCGAGTTCTTGCGGTGAGCGTCGACGAGGCGGGCGAGCTGCTCGCCCTGGCGATCGTCGACCCCGCTGCTCCACAGGCGGGCCGGCCGCCTCAAAGGACCGTCCGTTGCGGTCAGGATGGTGCGCAGCGGGTCAGGAAGGTGCAGCCTGCGGGTAACTTGATGCCTTACCCGACACGCAGTCGGAGCCCGAATTTAGCGTGACACGCAGATACTTGTCCGCCAGGCTCGGCTTCGGGGCCGGTGAGGCGAAGACGCCGGCGGCCCACAAGATCCTGACCCAGCTGGCCGACGTCGGGCTCGGCTACCTCAGCCTCGGCCAGCCGCTCACTACGCTCTCCGGCGGCGAGCGCCAGCGGCTCAGACTGGCCACCCACATGGCGAAACCATCCCACCCACCCGGCGTCTACGTCCTCGACGAGCCGACCACCGGCCTCCACCTCGCCGACGTCGAGCAGCTGCTCGGCCTGCTCGACCGACTCATCGACTCCGGCAAGTCGGTCATCGTCATCGAGCACCACCAGGCGGTCATGGCGCACGCCGACTGGATCATCGACCTCGACCTCGGCCCCGGTGCCGGCCACGACGGCGGCCGGATCATCTTCGAGGGCACACCCGCCGACCTCGTCGCCACCCGCTCCACCCTCACCGGCGAGCACCTCGCGGCCTACGTGAGGCGCTGAGACGAGATCTCTCTCCCTAGCTAGCTCGACCGGCCGCCGGTGATCTCGCGCATCTTCGCCCGGTCGTGCACCGCCGAGATGCGACGCACCGTGCTGGTGCGCGAGCGCATGACCAGTGACTCCGTGCTGGCGCCGCCGGCCCCTTGGAAGCGCACGCCCTGGAGAATGTCGCCGTCGCTGACGCCCGTGGCGGCGAAGAAGCAGTCCTCGCTGTCGATCAAATCGGCGGTGGTGAGGATGCGGTCGGAGTCATAGCCCGCCTGCTCGGCAGCCTCGCGCTCCTCGTCGTTGCGGGGCCACATACGTCCGAGCATCTCCCCCCCGATGCACTTGATGGCCGCCGCGGAGATCACGCCTTCGGGCGTGCCGCCCATGCCCCACAGGAGATCGACCGGCGCATCGGGCATGACGGCGAGCAGCGCCCCGGCGACGTCGCCGTCGGGAATCAGGCGCACGCGCGCGCCTGCCTCGCGGATCTCCCGAATGCCCTCGTGATGGCGCTCGCGGTCGAGGGTGACCACCATCACGTCACCCACGTCGGTGCCCTTGCGCTCGGCGACCAGCTTCACGGTCTCCGCGAGCGGGCGATCGAGGTCGAGCAGATCGGCTACCTCGTCGCTCCCCGCGATCTTCTCCATGTAGAAGGCGGGGCCCGGGTCGAACATCGTGCCGCGAGGAGCCAGCGCGATCACCGCGAGGGCATTGGGCATGCCGTGGGCGGCGAGGGTCGTCCCCTCGAGCGGGTCGACTGCGATGTCGACCTCGGGCGGCGACCCGTCGCCGATGTGCTCGCCGTTGAAGAGCATGGGCGCCTCGTCCTTCTCCCCCTCGCCGATGACGACGATCCCGTCCATCTGGATCGAGCTGAGCATGTAGCGCATGGCGTCGACCGCGGCCTGGTCGGCAGCCTCCTTGTCGCCCGCGCCAACCATCCGGGCGGCGGCAAGCGCCGCGGCTTCGGTGACCCGCACC